>JABDJV010000039.1 GCA_013003295.1 Pyrinomonadaceae bacterium
TAATTATGCACCCTATCGATACGACCTTCGAACGCTTAACACGATCGGCTCGATTTCCTTTGATCACCCCGATCCATCGATATTCACCGTTTTGACATCTCCTTCAACCGAGCAAGGAGTTGCAAATTGTGATTTTGTGATCTTCCCGGATCGCTGGCTGGTGATGGAAGACACGTTCCGTCCGCCATGGTATCACCGAAATACGATGAGTGAATATATGGGCCTGATTTACGGGCAATATGACGCAAAGGAAGAAGGCTTCGCGCAGGGCGGCGGCTCTCTTCACAATCAAATGTCGGCTCACGGACCCGATCTTGAGGGTTTTGAAAAGGCCACAAACGCTGAGCTCAAACCGCAGAAATTGTCGGATACTTTAGCCTTTATGTTTGAGTCCCGATACATCATCCGCCCGACCAAGTTTGCAATGGAAACCGATGCGCTCCAGAGTAATTATCACGAGTGTTGGCAAGGGCTCAGGAAGAACTTTCCGGATAGTTGATTCTAAAACACAAATAGTTAAAACTATGGTTGATCTAAGATTTTTCAGCCCACGTTTAACATTCAATAAAATGAGTGAAAAAATCAAAGACTCAGTTAGGATCCTGCTTGCCGACATTATTGATTACGCCGGGCTTTTTCCGCCATCGGGGCTCTCGATGCCCGAAGCCGTGATCAACTACGCTACTTATAAAAACAGCAATTATAACTGGATGCTTGGCAGGTTTATCTGTCCGGTTGGGCGTTTGGACGAATTTGTCGAAAGCGCTCGCGATTTCATCTCGCGGGATGTGAAAGGAATGTGGCGACTGAGCGTATTGGCGAGTAACGATATCCACGAAACGATTCGGCAGGTAGAAGATTTCAACTTGAAGTTTGCCCCCGGGGCAGTTTGTGATTCTCTTGAAATTAAAGCCGATAACGCTTCAGTGATCGAAAAATATGCCGATGCGATTCCGGATAATTTTAAGAATTATTTTGAGCTTCCCTTGGGTGAAGATCTCGGCGACCTGATCTCGGCCCTGGCCGTACATAAACAGCACGCAAAAATACGCACTGGCGGAATTACACCGGATCTGTTTCCAACCACCAACGAAATAATTCGCTTCATGCGAACTTGCCTTGCCGCAAACGTGAAGTTTAAGGCCACGGCGGGTCTGCATCATCCGATTCGCTGTTTTAAACCCCTTACCTATGAGCCGAATGCGCCGAAAGGCACCATGCACGGATTCTTAAACCTCTTTTTAGCAACAGGTTACGCGCGCGTCGGGTTCAAGCCGGAGATCCTGGAAGAACTGATGGAAGAGGAGTTTGAGGAGGTTTTCGAATTTACGGAAACGGGGGTAAATTGGCAGGGCGATTTCTCTCTGACGATCAGCCAATTGCAAAGTCTTCGCGATAAGAATTTAGCCTCATTCGGCTCTTGTTCGTTTGACGAACCGATCGAAGATCTTCAGAAGATCGGTCTCTTATAGCGGGGAGAAGATTGCCCGCGAATTACGCGAATAACCGCGAATTGAAGATTTGTTTCGTCGGTAGAAACACAGAAATGGAATGTAGGGGCGATCCCTTGTGGTCGCCCGTGAGCGTTAGCGAAAAAATGCGCTAATTTCTCATATCTTGCATTTCTCAAACATTTTCCAGCCATCGGCTGGCGGGCGAGGACAAGCCGTCGCCCCTACAAGTTTTATTACGATTATTTTACCTATGACATATGAAGTAAACGAAACACACGATCAAAACCTCAAAAGCTGGGTGGAATCCGCAAACGATCCGGATACGGATTTTCCGATTCAGAATTTGCCGTATTGTTGTTTTGTTCAAAGTAACAATTCACAAGCCGAACGTAGGACCGGAGTAAGAATCGGCGACCAGATACTCGATCTGGAAAAATGCCGGGGCTTTAACCTGTTTGAAACAATTGCGGAAGATGTTCGCGGTATCGGCTTTAACAAGACTATCAATAACATCACTGCCGGGTCTTCCATTAAAAACCAGGCCGTCCTACGAAGCAGGATCAGTCAGTTGTTGAGCAGTGAAATTGATTCAGGAACCAGAACCGAAGTTGAGAAATGCCTGGTGCCGGTTTCCGACGTCGAAATAGAGTTACCGGCCCGAATCCGCGATTACACCGATTTTTACTGCTCGATCTACCACGCAACGAATGTCGGAAGACTCTTTCGTCCTGATAATCCTTTGCTGCCAAATTATAAGTGGATCCCGATCGGGTATCACGGACGCGCCTCATCTGTCGTAACTTCCGGGACCGATATCAAACGCCCGCAGGGACAGAATCGAAGCAACGCAGAAATACCTCCTATCTATATGCCTTCGAAAGCGCTCGATTATGAAATGGAAGTCGGATTCTTCGTCGGCAAAGGCAACGAACTCGGCGAACCGATCGATATAAAAGACGCCGAAGACCATATTGTCGGGCTGTGCCTGATGAATGATTGGTCGGCAAGGGACTTTCAGGGTTGGGAATACCAGCCGCTCGGGCCGTTTCTGGCCAAGAGTTTTGCGACATCCGTTTCACCTTTTGTTGTTACGATGGAAGCACTTGCACCGTTTCGGGTTCCTGCCTTTGAGCGCGACGAGGGTGACCCTCAGCCGCTTGCTTATTTGGCTGATGAACAGAACGAAAAATCCGGCGGAATCGATATAAAGCTTGAGGTTTATATTCAAACAAAAAAAATGCGTGAAGATGGCGACGAACCTTATCTTGTTAGCCGTTCAAATATGAAGGATCTCTATTGGACGATCGGTCAAATGCTGACGCATCATGCATCAAACGGCTGCAACCTCCAAGCCGGAGACCTGCTCGCAACAGGAACCGTCTCTGGGAAAGAAGATTCCGAACGCGGCTGCCTTCTCGAAATGACAAAGAGAGGCGCAGAACCGTTTGAATTACCGAATGGCGAAACGCGGAAATTCCTTGAAGATCACGACGAAATAATCATGAAAGGCATTTGTGAACGCCAAGGATTTAGAAGAATTGGTTTTGGTGAATGCCGCGGAATGGTTCTGCCCGCCGAATAAACTATGACAACGATTTTCAAATCGCTGCATGATTTCCATGATCATCGTTATGTGCTAACGACCGAAAAAAACCTTGATCGACAAGAAAGTTTAAAAAGGGAGCTCAAGGGCTGGGATCTGGAGCTCCTTTTTGGCGTTGATAAATCGACAGTCACAAAGGAACAGTTTCAAAAAGACGGCATATACGACGAGCAAAAGGCAATGGAAACGGACCGAAGCGGGAAACCAATGACGACCGGACACATCTGCTGCTCACTTGGTCATCGTTTGATCTACGAAGAGTTTCTCAGGACGGATCACGAAAAGGTATTGGTCTTTGAAGATGATGTTCTGGCTCTGCCGGATGCAGAATCGAAAATCGATAAACTCGTCGAAGCAATTCCCGTTGATGCCGAGATGATCTATTGGGGATGGGAAGGTCCGGGAAAGGCACCTGCGGGCGCTTCGATAAAAAAGGCGCTCTATCATCTTCAGCACAAAATGGGATTGTTGTCTTACAACCACACGATGATCGACAATCTCTACCCGAAACCTCACAGCAAGTATTTTTCAGTTGCCGGAAAACACTTTTTGGCTCATGCCTACACTTTGACCAGGTCGGGTGCGGAAAAACTCATAGCCTGGCAAACGCCGATAATATTAAACGCGGATAATGCGATCCAGTATGCGATATTAAATGGTGACCTAAAAGCTTACATTGCCCACACACAGGTGTTTTCCCAGGGAAGCCAGGAAAGCGGTCACAGTATAAAATCGCTTACGCAGACGTGAGAAACTTTAACCACAGAGGGCACAGAGAACACAGAGAAATATAATTGGGGTCGGCCAACAAAAGGTAGAAACACGCATGCAAGTAAGTGTGCGGGTAGTCGTGTCCGCATACCGAGCACTAGTTGCAATGTGAAAAGCTTAGGTTGAGCGTATAAAGTTCAGCTGATCGCGTGCACACTCCTTGGCAGTCGTGTTTGCGCCCGTAAGATTGAAGGCCCTTTTTCCGGTTTCGAATCGTCGTCTGGCGTAGCTTTTCTCCAACCCTCTGTATTCTCTGTGCCCTCTGTGCCCTCTGTGGTTAAATTCTTCCCTGCTATTTTCCCTTAAACTCAGGCTTTCGCTTTTCCAAGAATGCGGCAACGCCTTCTTCTTTATCTTCACTAGAAAAACAAATTGCGAAGAGATCAATTTCTCTGCGGAGCCCTTCGTCAAGCGTTGCCTTTGAAGCGGTTTTCACGGCTTCCTTTGCCATCTGAAGTGCTATCGGGCTTTTCGAAGCGATCTTTCCGGCCATTTTCAAGGTCTTTTCTTCCAAATCTTCAGCAGAAAAGACGTGATTTACCAATCCGAGTTCAAGCGCTGTATCAGCGTCGATCATATCGCCGGTCAGAATCAACTCCATCGATTTGCCTTCACCTATAAGCCGCGTAAGACGCTGTGTTCCTCCACCTCCGGGAATGATTCCGAGATTTATTTCCGGTTGGCCTATCTTTGCATTTTCACTTGCAATTCGAATATCACAAGCGAGCGACAGTTCGCATCCGCCGCCCAGGCAAAAGCCATTTATCATTGCTATTACAGGCTTTGGGAAGGTGTCGACCGAATTGAACAGCGTTTCGTTTTGAAAAACAGCACGTTGGGTAACGGGAGTCTTCCCGGCAAATTCGCTGATATCCGCACCGGCAATGAACGATTTATCCCCGGCCCCGGTTATAACGACTACCCGTACATCTTTGTCCTCCTTCAGATCGTCGAGGGCAGCCACACCTTCAAGATGAACCTGCGAATTCAGCGCATTCAGTTTATCTGGTCGATTGATCGTTAATACCGCAATTCCCTCTTGTTTCTCGATTAGTATTGTTTCGTAATTTGCCATAGTAATTTTTGCGCAGTTTTACATTGGGAAAGCCCGAACGCTTCCTCACAGAGTTGGTATCTTTTTGATTTATAGTGAAATATTAAAGGAAAGATTTGAATGAGACAAATCGGGATCAATCTTCGTCATTGCTATCATCGTCATCCGCGGGCTGATCATCTGCCACCCACGCAACAAAGAGTCTGAGCCAATCTTCCATTGGTTCAATGATCGCAACCCCGATCCGTGCGGTTCCGCGAACCGCCGGAGTCGAGCGAACGACTCTAGCCTTTACTTCAACCGGAACTCCGTCCGGGCGATGAGACCGAACATAAAGACTTTCGTTTTCATCAACTTCCTGGTTCAGGTGAAATAGCACGCCGGTCGTCGAAATGTTGTCAGTTTCGGTCGGTTCGCTCCAGGCAGCACCATCTTCAGATCTCCCGGAAACCACTATAGGGAGGCGCAACGCCATCCTGAGGGCAAAGCGCTTTTCTTCGAATTGAGGCTGCATTGTGGTTGCCATAAAGCTCTAATTCTTCGACGATACCTGCGAAATAAAAACTAATATTCGATCAAAATCGCTTTTTCCCAAAACAATCCTCGAAGCCGGAATAAATATCAATGCTTTCAATAATTATATCCCTTCGAGGTAATTCATGTCCCGCTCGACTAATCTATTCTGTCATAGTTATACTATAAAATCAGAATAATAAGTACGGTAGAGAATAGATTTATTTTTGGTACTACGAAGGAGATTTAATCACGTATTATGTCGCAAGAAGAAATAAGAAGCAAGGTCGTCATTTTGGGTTCCGGCCCGGCTGGGTTGACCGCAGCTATTTATGCCTCGAGGGCCCAGCTTGAGCCCCTTGTAATCGAAGGTCCGCAGCCGGGCGGACAACTCACAATAACCACCGATGTTGAAAACTATCCGGGATTTGCCGAAGGAATCATGGGTCCGGCGCTGATGGAACAGTTTCGCGGACAAGCGGAAAGATTCGGATCAAAGATCATTCAAACCTGGATCGATAAAATAGACTTTAGCGAACGGCCATTTACGCTTTACGGTAAAGCGAGCGAAGACAGCGACGAGATAACTCACCTGATAAAGGCGGATACCCTTATAATTTCTACCGGAGCCTCGGCAAAGTGGCTTGGAATCCCGGGAGAAGAGCCTGTGCCCGACGGTTTGGGGGGAAACGGCGTTTCGGCTTGTGCGACGTGTGACGGATTCTTTTTTCGTGATGTACCTGTCGCGGTTATTGGCGGTGGAGATACGGCGATGGAGGAAGCGCAGTTTTTAACCCGGTTTGCGTCAAAAGTGACTCTTATCCACAGGCGCGATGAATTCCGTGCCTCGAAAATCATGCAGGAACGAACGCTTGCAAACGAAAAGATCGAAGTGCTTTGGAATACGGAGGTTAAGGAGATTCTTGGTTCGCAGAAGGATGGCGTAACCGGGATCACGATTTACAATAATGAAACTGAAGAGACCAGCGATTATCCGGTAAAGGGAGTCTTTGTCGCAATTGGACACAAGCCGAATACCGAGCTCTTTGAAGGGGTACTTGAAATGGACGATGTCGGGTACATAAAGACTGAGGGCCATTCGACGAAGACAAATGTTGAGGGTGTTTTTGCCAGCGGCGATGCTCAGGACAGTTACTACCGACAGGCAGTGACCGCCGCGGGAACCGGTTGCATGGCGGCTATCGACGCCGAAAGGTTTTTGGCCGAAAATGAAAACGAGGTTCAGGAACTACGGACTGCGACCAATTGGTAGCCGGCTAACATTTGATTTAAAGAAAATTACGGCGCGTAAAAATTACGCGCCGTTTCTTCTTGTCTTAGCAATGGGTGAACTAACCGTTTTGCGGAGTCTTGACGAGCTTTTTGCTGTCAAATCCCATCACTTCAACCTTTTTCAATAGTTTTTGATAGGTCGAATCGTCCAACTCAGATTCCCTGCTCAAAATCCACAAGTATTTTCTGTCAGGATCACCGATTACTGCGTACTTATATTCTTCATCCAATTCCAGTATCCAATAATCGCCCCAAACAAATGGAAGCCAGGATAGCCAACCGGGCGCAAATCGTACCTTGAGCTTGGCATTAGTTGATTTATCTGCCACTTTTGCCTTGCCCTTGGCCTTGCTTGCCTTTCCATCTTTTTTCAAACATTCGTTTATGACATCAACCTTGCTGTCTCCATTTAAGACATATGTCGCCGTTACATTTGCGGCACATTTCTTTTGAAACCTGTTTGGGTAACGGGCAATTTCAAACCATTTACCCGCGTATCGCTCAAGGTTGACCGATTTGACAGTTGTGACCGGCGTCTTGCTCTGGTCGTCAGAGTCCGTTTCGCTAAAAGCAAAAATAAACGATGTCATTGATATCGACATCAGAATTGACCATAGTATCTGTTTTTTCATTTTTCCTCCCCTTGTTCGCAAAACGTTTGATTAAAATTCCGCTTGAAAAGTTTACAACAATTTGCTTTTATTTGATGCTGGTTTCTATACTTTAATCAAATAAATTTTTGAATGATCGAATGTCAATTTATGCCAATATACGAATACAAGTGCTCTCAGTGTGATTCTCACTTTGAAAAGATACAAAAGGCTTCGGACGAGCCTCTCAAACAATGTGAACAATGCGGCGGTGAGCTGCAAAAGCAATGGTCCCTTTCGGGGTTTCAGTTCAAAGGTGAGGGTTGGTACGTAACCGATTACGCTAAAAAGAAGAATTCTGAATCGGATACTACCAAAGACAAGGGTGAAAAAACTGCCAAGTCGGAATCAACCGAAAAGACCGAATCTGCATCAAAAGAGAAATCAAGCGAAAAGGTTTCAAAGGATACGAAGGAATCGGTCAAGAAATAGTTTTTAAATATGGTGAGGATATCAGTTGTTAAGATCTCGGTTTTGTTGGGCATTGTGCTGATCGCCTCTGCGTCGGTAATTGCTCAATCGGGTCACAGCGCAAGAAATACCGTCGACCTTCAGGGAAGCATTCTTAGTGTTACTGCAACCCGAACCGATAACTCCACGAGCCCTATCCGTGCTGAAAATCTATACCTGTACGAAAATGCGATCGAGCAAAAGATCAAGAATTTTAGTTACGATCCTTCCCCGGCGCGCATCGTGATCTTGGTCGATAACTCTCAAACCGTTCCTACCGATATCGCGACGCTCCAGGCTGCGACGATGGAATTCGCCTATGAGATTTATGACGGCGATCAACTTTTTGTGATCGGCTACGATGAAAAGCCGGAAATAATACAGGAATGGACCGATGATGCGAAAAAACTTGAAGCGTCGTTAAAGACTTACCGAAAGCAGGGAAATCCTCATTTGTTCGACGCAATAAACGCGGCAACTTCGGAAGTTTTGGTCCCACTGATGCCGGGAACGCGAAAAACTGCGATCGTCGTGATCGGTGACGGACTCGACCGCGGTAGCAAGACTCCGTTTGATAAAATGCTCAACGTGCTTCAGCAACATAACATCACCGTTTACGCGCTTACCATGAAGGACAGAACGGGCGGCGCCTATCGACGCTATCAGCCGAAAGCAGGCCGGGTGATAAAAAGTGTCACGACAGACACGGGAGGAAGGGCCTTTCCCATCTCCGAAGCAAAGAACGCCGCAAAATTGATCTGTGACGAATTGCGCAAGAATCGTTACCTATTGTCATATTTTCCTACAAATACATCCTCTTACGACGCCAGAAGACTCTTTATCGCGACGGACGAAGGAATCGAAGTTCGTCTCAAAGCGGCACAGCCGCCTAATATCAAATAGTAAGAATTTTGTGCATTATGTTATCCTAATGGTTGCATTTGCCTGATTTGAAGGTGCTTGGCTTTGCAAAACAAGCGCTTCTTTTTCGTCTTTAAATTGAGGAAGCGCAGGAAAAAGTCTTACCGGAGTTACCAGATAGTGACCGATTCGAAAAAAGATCCAAAAATGCCGCCGCCCGATGATTTTGCCAGAACAACGCCAAACATTGACGTTTCTATGGACGACGATCTGGCCGATTGGGAAAAAACCCAGGTAAATAAACCATCGGATGCCCCGGCAGACGATTGGGGAAAGACCGTTATTAACTATAATGATTCGGCCGAAGGCGATAGTGATGAAGAATTTGGCGCGACCCAGTACAACACAAACTCAGATCCGAGTGAGCCGGAATGGGGAATGACCCAGGCAAACGTAAACTTAGGTCGAGAATTTGAAGGTGATGATTCCGATTTTGATATAGAGCCTGATGGGGCAACGGTTCCCTACTTTCGCTTGCCGGAAGCAGAAAGGGCAAAATACGAAAAGATCGCGCCTACTCCAACCGAGAAAGCAAAGAAGGAAGAAGAAGAAAAAAAGAAACAAGGCGGCATTCCGATTTGGTTTTGGGTTTCTGCGGGAATTATGACGATGTTCTCGTTTGCGGTTTTGGTTTTGCTGGGAGTCTGGTTTTTCATTATTCAGACATCAGGATTTACCGTCAACGTTAAAAACGCAAAGCCGGGTAGCGAGATATTTGTCGATCAAACTCGTTTTGGAACTACAAAGCCAGACGGGACGGTGGACTTGCATGGCCTTGAAGCCGGAAAGGAGAGAATTATCCTGGTTCGAAAGAAGGGATTTAAGGACTACTCAAAAGCGGTTAAGGGTGAAAATGGGGAAACCGTCCCTTTTATTGCTAAGCAAGTGAAAGCAGATCAGGAATGCGTCACTGTCGATGTAACCAATGTCACTGCAAGAGAGAATTGCGCAAATACGATTTTAGACAATATGGATAGCCCGCCAAATCTAAATGACCTTCTGCGGGCTTTAAATCTATACTACATAAACTTTGCGAGCGGACAATCTTCTATTCCACGCGAAAGACTACCGTTCTTAAAGCGGGCTTCTACCTTTATCAAGCAAATGCCGCAGAACGTCGTAATAGAAATCGGCGGACATACCGACAGCGATGGCGACGACAGGGATAATCAAATCCTGTCTGAAAAACGAGCGGAATCGGTGAGAAAGGCTTTGGAAGGGTTTGGCGTTAAAGAGTCCCGCTTGGTCACAAAAGGCTATGGCGAGCAGGAGCCGAAGGAATCGAACGATACCGAAAAAGGTAAATTTGAAAACCGCCGAATTGCTTATAAGGCGGTAACTAAATAATTTAGGCAGCTGCTAAAGGACCAGTCTTTTGTTTCCCGACCGTTTGGTGCCCTTCTCGCCATCCAGATACTCGAGCAGGGGCATCGCATATTTTCTCGACACTCCCGCAACTTCTTTAAACT
>JABDJV010000053.1 GCA_013003295.1 Pyrinomonadaceae bacterium
CTGCGGACCGGTAGTCACCCCTGGTGTTTCACCTACTTCAACTTATCAATTCGGGCGTCAGCGCTTTGACGATCAAACCTTCCCGGGCTTTGGAACGGTATTGCCATTTACACTTCCGATCATCCAGGATTTTGAATACGCATATGCGACGCAGGCTAACTTTGCAGTCGAGCGGCAGCTGACCGATGATATGTCGCTTTCGGTTGGATACATCGGTGTTTTTGCAAAACATCTTCCGCATCCGACTGATCTAAATACGCCAAATACGGCGCTGCAGATCGAGAACTTCCGGCGCTTTGCCGGGCGTGATCCGATCAACACCCAGGAAGCTGTGGCATTTTCCGTACCGATGGCGAGCAGCGCCGCATTTACGGTTGTGATTCCCGGAATGGTTGCCGTGAATAATGCGACCGGGCTTGGATTTGTCTCCCCTGCGGTAGCAAACTTCTTTAGACCAAATGCACCAAATTACTTCCTGGCTCAGGCATTAAGCGGCGGATTAGTTTCAAAAGCTGTTCTTGACGGCGCTTTGGTAGGTGCAGGAACTCTCAGAACTCCTGGTGTTTTGACACCGTTTGGCGCGATTAATGCTCAGTCTTCTGATGGCCGTTCTAGCTACAATGCGATGAACATGGAGCTCAAACGCAGATTTGCCAATAACTTTACTTTCCTGGCTTCCTATACCTGGGCACATTCGATCGATGATTCGTCTGACCTTCAGACACTGCTGCTCGCGCAGGATACAAATGATTTCCGCGCCGAAAAAGCGGATTCACTGTTTGATCAGCGTCATCGATTTGTATTCAGTGGATTGATCTCGTCGCCTTCCGGTTGGGGAAGCAGTGACTCGGTGCTCAAGAAGATCATGTCCAATTTTACCGTGGCGCCGATCATCGAAGTTTCTTCGGGCCGTCCGTTTAACATCATTACAAATGTCGATTCCAATAATGACCAGTCGACACAAACGGACAGACCGAATGTCGCCGCTGACGGAACGCTTACGGTTCCCCTTCCCTTTAACACGGGTAACCTGGGCCGTAACCGCGGAATTACGCATTCATTTGCATCGGTTGATCTTCGGTTAACGCGTGCGATCAAATTTGGTGAGCGATACAGAATTGATTTGATCGGTGAGGTTTTCAATCTCTTCAATCGATTCAATGAAGCATCCGCGTCGCCGTTCTTTACGGATGTTAACGCTTTTGGTCAAAGAGATGGGGGAGGACGCTATTTCAGCCGTCCGACTGCTTCGTTTGATCCGCGTCAATTCCAGTTTGGTGTGAAATTTACGTTCTAAACGGGAGCGCGGGCAACCTTGCCCGCACGTTTGCCTCCGGCAAACGAATTCTTAATTTCAAAGCTGAGCAGCCAAAAGTTGCTCAGCTTTTTTCACTGGGAGCGCGGGCATCCCTGCCCGCACGTTTGCGCTAAGCAAACGAATTCTTAATTTCAAAGCTGAGCAGCCAACGGTAGCTCAGCTTCTTTTACTGGGAGCGCAAGCATCCCTGCCCGCACGTTTGCGCTAAGCAAACGAATTCTTAAAATTAAATAGCTGGGCGGCTCAATTAAGCTACTCAGCTTCTTTTACTGGGAGCGCAAGCATCCCTGCTTGCACGTTTGCGTATGCAAACGAACCTGCGTTATAACTTCAGGAATATGAGCTTTATCGCAAACAAGATCCTAATGGTCCGCCCCTCCGCCTTTGGGTACAATCCGCAAACCGCGGAAAGCAACGCCTTTCAAAAAGAGCTCGATCTTAGCCGGAAAGAAATAAGCAAAAGAGCACTTCAGGAATTCGATCAGATGGCGGGCGGGTTAAAAGATCTGGGAATCGAGGTTTTGATCGCAAACGACAAGTTGGAACCCCATACTCCCGATGCCGTTTTTCCAAACAATTGGTTTTCGACACATCCGGATGGTACGTTCTGTCTTTACCCAATGGAGGCAAAGGCGCGCCGGCTCGAAAGGGAATCGGGCGCGGTCGATCTGATTCGAGGAAGTTTCAGACCCAGGAGAATAATCGATCTGACCCGATTTGAGCAAGACGAAAAATTCCTTGAGGGAACCGGAAGTTTGATCCTCGATCACGATAATGGAATCGCTTACGCGTGTATTTCATCGCGTACAAATCCCGAAGTATTAGATAAATGGGCAGTTGAGCTTGGTTTTGACGTGATAAAGTTTAGCGCCTTTGATGAAAACGGAACAGAGATCTATCACACAAATGTGATGATGTGCCTTGGTGATTCTTTTGCGGTGATCTGTCTTGAGAGCATTGCGAACAAAGGCGAAAGGAATGCGGTTGTCGAAAGTCTGAAAAACACGGGAAAGGAAATAATCAACATTTCATTCACACAGTTGAACAATTTCGCCGGAAATATGCTCCTTCTGAAAAACGATAAAGCTGAAAAAATTCTTGTAATGTCGACGCGCGCCAGGGATTCCCTAAACCCTGAGCAAATCGCAACGCTCGAAACTCATTCGAAACTCGCCTCGTTTGATATTGAAACTATCGAAGACTGCGGCGGCGGTTCCGCGCGATGTATTATCGCCGAGATATTTTAATGGAATAGACTTTAGATAAACTACAAAAATTTGTCTCATCCGCTAATTGCCTTCGCGTTAACTCTGACTCCAAACTTCACCGATCGATCGTGCTTCCGGCGCAATTTCCTGCAATCCAAATCCGGCGATGCTAAAACAAACAGCGATTATCAACACAGGTAAAAATGTCTTTTTAACGGCGGTCTTAAGCCAATATTGCTGATCCACTTTTCTGACGCGACGGTATAGACCCGTTACCAATACACCGTCAACAAAAATCTCCGCAAGCAGAACGGGGGCAATATAAATGACATATATCGCGGCAATAAAAGCGGCCGCGAGAGCGATAATTACCAAAATCAACCATATCCCGTCATCAAAATCTAATCCGTCCAAAAAAGAACTTCCCGAGCTGCCGCTGCTACGGGCATCCGTTGCCTGAGATGTATCGGCAAAACCGACGCCTGCTGCTCTCGAAACATTTCCCCCTCCGCTCCAACTTCCGCCTGCTCCGCCTCCGGCA
This sequence comes from Pyrinomonadaceae bacterium, assembly GCA_013003295.1. Lineage (GTDB taxonomy): Bacteria > Acidobacteriota > Blastocatellia > Pyrinomonadales > Pyrinomonadaceae > Aridibacter. Next base: position 3,068 of record JABDJV010000053.1, read on the forward strand.
AAATCACCGCCGCCACTAAATTCAGGATCCGCATCCGCAAGATCGCCGGACGATGCTCGCGGAGAAGGGAGGGCAATGTCCGCCAATTCAAAATCTGAGGCGTCAATACTAAAATCCGATTTGTTGTCTGTTTGAAGCCAAAGCCAGATTCGCAGAAGGAAGAGAAAAGCGCAATATGCAACGATTATGGCAAAAGGATATCGAAAGGCCATCGAGTTTACTTCTGCCTGCAGAAGAATGAAAGAAGTCAAAAAACCTGCAAGAGCCGTAAGCAAAATGATAAAAGAGATCTGCAAATGCGGAAAACTGCTCTGCAAGATCTTGCGTTTTACAATTTCTATCGCACTTTTTCTCGAGGTTTCATGATCGCCCATACAGTCTTTTTACGATCAAAGAAGAATATTTTGCCGAGGCACGTCTTACTTTTTACTCAATTCCCTAATTCGCTTCCACATTTGGGGCAAAAATCCGATCGTCCTGAGGATCGAACCGCTCGCAAAAGTTCGGGACATTTCCTTGAATGTCTTGATAGCATTTTTTGAGTAACCAAACCACCATAGATCCGGCGTAAAGAGAAAACGATTGACGTGTATATGCTGAACTCCGACGAGTTCCATCAGGCCTTCTTTTCCATGCGTTCTTCCATAACCCGAATCTTTAAAACCGCCCCACGGCGTTTGTCCGATACCATGGGTATAGAGCACCTCGTTAACATTCACGGTGCCGGCGAGGATCTTCTCCGCAACCCGTTTCCCGCGCGAAAGATCGCCCGTCCAGACGCTTGCCGTCAGCCCAAAATCGGTGTCGTTAGCCAGATCGATGGCTTCGTCTTCAGTCTTAAAAGTAGCTATAGGAAGCGTCGGGCCAAATGTTTCTTCGCGCATCGGTCGCATCTTATTGGTCGCGTTTTTGATCACCGTTGGCTCAAAGAAAACGCCTTCGAAATTCTTGTTCCTCGTTCCGCCGGTCAGGATTTCCGCGCCGCTTTCTTTAAAAGCTTCGACATGGTCCTCAACAATTTTTATCTGATCTTCGCTCGACATGGAGCCTATTTCGATGTCCTCATCGCTGCCGAGACCCTGCTCTAGATTCCTGGTTTTCTCCACCACCAAGGCAGTGAATCTGTCCGCTGCCTTTTTTTCAATATACAGCCTTTCGACCGAGGAACACGCCTGTCCTGAGTTTGTAAACGCACCCCAAACGGCAGCGCTTGAAGCCTTGTCTAAGTCTGCATCTGCAAACACAACCATCGGATCTTTTCCGCCAAGCTCAAGTACGACCGGGGTCAAATTCTTTGCAGCTGATTCTGCAATTTTTTTGCCCGTTGCCACGCTTCCGGTAAACATGATCTTATTCGGCGCGGAATTAACGAGCGCTGCTCCTGTCTTTCCATCACCCGAAACTACCTGGAGAACATTTTTTGGAAGACTAGCGACCTCGAAGATCTCCGCGATCTTTTCCCCGATCAAAGGAGTCAGCTCAGAAGGCTTCAGCACGACAGTATTTCCGGCCATTAAGGCCATCACGACCTCGCCAAGTGGAATTGAAAAAGGAAAATTCCAGGGCGATATTATCGCGACCACACCGAGCGGTTTATAAATGATCTTTGATGAGCGGCCCATTAAACCAAGGATCCCGATCCCGCGCTTTTCAGGCCGAAGCATTTTCTCGGTATTCTTTGCAAAATACTGCATTAGGTCCAAAACGGGCGCGATCTCCGCCGAAATCGCTTCGGCAGCAGGCTTGCCCATTTCATCCGAGATCAGTTTCGCGATCTCGTCTATTTCTGCAAGGATCACTTCCCGCGCACGCATGACGATCCGCCGCCGTTCCGCATATGGGAACTTTCGCCAAATCTCAAATGCGCTACGGGATTTCTCGACCGCTTCCTGAACCTCCTCCGAACAGGAATTTCTTACACGACCAACTTCCGCGCCTGTTGCGGGATTATAAGAAACTATTTCATTTTCCTTTACCGGAACTTCCACAACTGCACTCATAATTAATCACCTCAATCTTTTAGCCACAGAGATCACGGAGGGCAGGGAGTTTTTTACAAAAATGTATCCAACGTCCATTTTGATTTCCAACCCTCCTTTTCCTCGGTGCTCTCTGTGGCAAGATTCTTATTCCAACATTTTCTCGATAACTATATAACTCGCATCCATCGCTTCGCTAAGTTTCGCGGGCTCGCTGCCGCCGCCTTCGGCCATATCGGGTTTTCCGCCGCCGCGCCCGCCAACGATTGGCGCGATCTCTTTGATGATATTACCAGCCCGTACTTTGTCGGTCAGATCATCCGAAACCCGAACGATAAATGAAACTTTACCCTCATTTTTATTGCCTATGATAACGACACCCGATTTCACCTGTGCCATCAATGTATCGGATAAATGCCGCATTCCGCCTTTATCCAGGTTTTCGACCGATCTGGTCATCACCTTTACACCGCTGACATCTTTTGCTTCGTCGCCGTTTGACGAAGTAGCTCCGGCCGCACCCGTCGCGATCTTTAATTTAAGTTCGCTTGCTTCCTTCCGCGATTGTTTTAATTCTTCCTGCAATTTGGCGATCGCCTTTGGAAGCTGATCTCTCTGGGTATTTAAAACGCTCAGAGACTCATCTATCAAAACCTCGTCTTCACGGAACCGATCAAATGCATCAAACCCTGTGATCGCACGGATTCGGCGGACTCCGGATGCGATCGCTTCATCTGCCGTGATCTTAAAACTCCCAATATCGCCGGTCGCCCGGACGTGTGTTCCGCCGCAGAGTTCTTTCGAAAACTCGCCGTTTCCGACGCTCAGAACGCGCACATCTGATCCGTATTTTTCACCAAACATCGCCACTGCGCCCGATTTCATCGCTTCATCGATCGACATCAAATCGGTGGCAACGGGTTCATTTTGCAAAATGTATCGGTTTACTAAATCCTCGATTTCCTTAAGCTCCGCATCCGACATCGCCTGGTAATGAGTAAAATCAAACCGCAGATAATTTGGCGCAACGATCGAACCGGCCTGTTTTACGTGTGTTCCAAGAACCTCTTTTAATGCCGCATGAACAAGATGAGTTGCCGTATGGTTTCTCCTGATCGCATCGCGCTTTTCTACGTCGACCGTTGCGGTTACTGTGTCGCCAACTTTTATTGAACCGCTTTTTACCTTCGACTTATGAAGCGTGATGCCGGGGATCGGAGCGAAAGTATCTAAGACATAAGCCGTTAGCGGTGAGCTGTCAGCCGTTTCTTTCTGCTCACTGCTCACACCTGACTGCTGACTGAATAGCATTCCGCGATCTCCAACCTGGCCGCCGGCCTCTGCGTAAAATGGCGTTTCATCGAGAACGATCAAACCTTCTTCGTCCTCGCTCAATTCGTCAACGGTTTCATCGCCTTTAACAATTGCAATAACTTTCGCATCTTCCACCTTTGTTGTTTCATACCCATGAAATTTTGAGACGATACCTTGTGTCTCTAACGCTTTGTATACGGGGTTGATCTTCTCTTTTTGTTGGGTTTTGCCGATCGCTGAGGTTTTCTGAAGCTCCTCGATTGCCGCATCCATTTGTTTTTCAAATTCGTTCTCTGCGAATTTTCGACCGCTGCTTTCAAGCACCACACGGATAAGGTCTTTCGGTGTTCCAAACGTATCGTATAGCTTGGCGAGCTCCAGATAATCGTCTGTTTTGTTTGCCGAATTCAATTCTTCAAGCTTCTTGAGTCCGACGGTCATCGTGGCGCCAAATCTCTCCTCCTCAAGACGAACCATTTTCGAGATAAATTCCTGCTGCGTGGCGAGCTCCGGGAAAGCATCTTTCATTTCTCCGACGACAAAATCGCAGACGCTATGGAAAAACAATCCGTCAAACCCAAGGTGCTCGCGGCCATGGTAGATCGCCCGCCTCATAATTTTTCGGAGAACGTAATTTCTGCCCTCGTTACCCGGCAAGATCCCGTCAGCGATGGCAAAAGCGGTCGTCCGGGCGTGGTCGGCGATAACCCGGCAGGCGAATTGTTTTTGATCGTCAAAGCGGTCGTAAGTTGACCCGGTCGCTGACGCTCGCGGTACCGATTCGGTTTCTTTCTGCTCACTGCTTACTGCTGACTGCTCACTTTCCAACCCGGTCGCTGACGCTCGCGGTTCTGACTTTTGACTCCCCTCCTTTTGAAGGAGGGGTGGCGCTGTTTCAGCGTCGGGGTGGTTGCTCTTTCCGTTCCCCGCGTCTCCGTGTCTCTGCGGTTCAACCATTCCGGCAATATATTCAACGATCGGCCTGATCAAATCTGTATCGTAATTGTTTGATTTGCCCTGCATCACTGCCGCGAGTCTTTCAAGACCCGCTCCAGTGTCTACAGACGGAGCAGGAAGATCATTCAAGGTTCCGTCCGCATCTTTATCAAATTGCATAAAGACCAAATTCCAGATCTCGATCGTGTCGTCACCCGTTTCGGCGTTGACGAATTCCGGGCGATTTTTTTCCGGGTTGTCGGGCTCATCACCCATGTAGTAGTGAATCTCCGAGCAGGGTCCGCAGGGCCCGG
>JABDJV010000059.1 GCA_013003295.1 Pyrinomonadaceae bacterium
TACCAAAACCAATCCAGGTTTCTTCGGAGCTCGCTGTTCATAAAATAAGTGAAATCCCAGGGTGACGGATGTTTGAATTTCCACGCCTCCATATATTTTCTGATCGCCGCGTTCATTTTTTCATCGCCGACAACGCCTCCAAGCATTGAGAGCATAAGCGGGGTTTTCCCATATGTCTGAAAGCCATAGAACGGACCACCGTAATTAGCGTTCCACATCATCGGAGGTTCGTCTTCATTACCGCTGATCGAGCCGTATCTCTGTCCGAGTCCGTTTATGCTGTATGGCCTTCCCCTGGCGTCAGCATTCGATAGAATGTTCGAATATTGATTAAAGCCCTCGTCCATCCATCCATAACGGGTTTCATTTGTTCCGATCATCATGGGAATCCACTGGTGGTAGGTTTCGTGATCCGCAGCACCCTGATTGGAGTTTATCACCATCGGATATTCCATCCCGGCGCTCGGACCGTCCTGAAGAGTCAATTGAGGAAACTCATACGGGAACAGGAGCTTTGAATAAAACTCCAAAGCGTGGCGGGTCCTTTCTCCCGCCTTCTCAAATCTACTCGCGCGTTCAGGGAGGTAAAACATATGAATCGGAACCGCGCCTTTGTCCGGGATCGTCGCACGTGTTGCTTTCCAAATGAAATCTTTCGATGTCGCCCAGGCAAAGTCGTTGACATTTTCGGCGACAAAATTCCAAACGGTCCGCCCTTTGCCGGTAAGGGCCTTGCCTGCTCCTCTTTCACTTTCACCAATGATGGTTATTTCATTGTCAGACTCGGTGATCTTCTTAATACGTTCCCGCACAAAAGGAGCCAGAACTTTCTCCGGATTTTGAAGCAAACCTGTTCCGCTGACCAGCCAACCTTCAGGCATTTCGATTCTCACATCGAATTTCCCAAAGTTGTTATAAAATTCTGCAGGTCCAAGATAAAGGCTCGTTTCCCAGCCCCGAAGGTCATCATACTTTGCTAGACGCGGAAACCATTGGGTCGGCTGGAAAAGCCTGCTTCCCCAGCGCTGTGTCATTCTATGGCCCTGTCCGCCATCTCCGCCGGGCAATTTTGTATGCCACTCGATCTCAATTTTATTTACGCTTTTCGGTAAGATCGGTTTCGCCAGGAATACCTGCGCAACGGTTTTGTTTAGTCCTGAAACAAATGGTTTTTCAATTTGGGGCATTTCACCGCCTTGATTCTGGGGCGGTTTCGCTTCAAGGTCTATCTCGGTTCCGTTAACGCTAAGCCGGGTCACGATCATTCCCCCGGTCGTTTCGGCCGGCACGGAAAATCCTCTCGGCACCCTTGGCCTGAATACGTTGTGATCCAATCGCAGGACGATCTTTTTGAGAGTGTCAGGACTTGTATTGTGAAACGTGATCGTTTCACTTCCGGTGATCGTTTGAGTATTCGGGTCAAGTCTTGCATTGATCAGAAAATCGGTTTTTATTTGCCAGTAATTTGGTCCGGGCCGACCCGTTTTATCGCGTGTGCCCGTCTTGTGAGCCCTTCGAATCGACTTTGTCAGCGGAATGTACCGGCGGACCGCACGCTTCCCTTCGTCTGTTCGGTGTTTAAGCGTTGAATAACTACGGGGATTCTGTGCCGCCGACATCTGTCCAAAGGCGACCGTAGTTCCTAAAAGTACTGCAATGAGTATGGTGCGAATGATCATATAACCTCTTTGTTTAGGGAATTAAACGGAAATGTTCGGACAAGTTGAGGAGAGTTCAGTCAATTCCGATCCGATTTGTGAATTTCTTATCAACTGAGATTATCAATTTTTTAGGACAATTTCCAAATCAAAGCGAATGCCGTTTGCTAATGGTCTCGCAAATTGCGCAGTGCTCCTTCGGTGATCAATAGCTGCCCGATCCCATACAGCGTAATTACGAAAAGGCCCCCAAACGGGATCGGGCTGACAAACCGGTTAAAAGCCAGGATAGAATCGGATGCGGCGAATAAAAGGGTTCCCGCCAGGCAGAACCATCCAAAGTCGTGTTTTTCAAAATCAAACGCATGGATGCAAGCGACCAGCATCATGGATATCACAAAAACGTAAATCAGCACGGGTATCTTGAGTGTCGAGAGACTCGGAAATAGCATCAGGTAAAACAGCCCGGAGTAGACCGCGACCAGGAGCATTGGAAGCGCTTTTATCTGTCGCCTGCCCAGATTTTGTTTTCCGATGTTCAGGAAAAACGAAACATACGACGCGTGAGCGATAAGGAATGCGGTCAATCCCAAAGCGAATAAAGCCCCAAAACTCTTTTCAATCAGCAGAACGATATCTCCCAGCCAGGAGCTGACCAGGGCTAATATGATCAGGTATTTTCTCGCCGAGATTCCTTTGGTATTTGCCGCAAAATATACCAGCAAGATCAGCATCAATGAAGGCTTCGAAAAAAACTGAATCGCTAATATTTCAAATGCGTTTGCAAAACCCTCAACGATTAGGGCTAACGTGAATATAACTAATAGCGATCTGAACTTCATGGTGCGGCATTTCCTAACAAAATCTCAAAAATAAGAGTTGATTTACGAGGGATAAACAATGTAAAATAATGTTTAACAAGCATATGCTTGCGAAACCAGAAAAAAGCTTTTGATTACGGCCAAGACAAATGTCATCAAACGAAATCCTACTACAAAATAATACCCTGAATATTCCTGCCTTTCGAGTAAATGAGGAAGGCGAAAGATGCGAAACGATCGTTCAGCAAATAAACATCGACGAGTTTTTGATCGAGCTCGAAGAAAATATTCAGCCCGATGAGGAATTTCGGATTGAAATCCAAATGCCAAACAAAAACTGGCTCCCGCTGACGTGTCGAACAGTAGAGCGGCCGGAGAAAGATTCAAATAGCTACGAAATGATCGACCTGACAGAGTTTGAGATCGACCTGATCGGCGAAATCATGTCGCACGAGGGTGATCTATTGGATGTTCCGATCTATGAGCCGCAGGACGAGAAGCTGGAAGAATTGGTTTCTATAAATATCTGAGAGTTCATCGCGCGCCAAAAATATAGAGGATCAACGCGATCAGTTGCGACCAGATGATCCACTGAAGAATAAACAGTAAGATCGTAAGGGATGTTTGTGTAATCAGATAGAATACGTTTCCTTCGTCTGCCTTTCGCCGTTTTTCTATGTACGTCGCTATTCTTGTTAGGGGAAAACCTAGATATTTTGCGGCGAAGAGCGGAAGATAGAACGAGAAAATAAGGGTAAAGGCCCGTCCAAGGGGATCTCCGTTGTCATTTCTCCAAGTAATAGCTATAAACGTGATAGAAACTGCGGCGATCACCAGTAAGATCCCAACGGCAAAGTAAATAGCGATCAGCGCCAAGCTAGAAAAGATTTCCATTCTATCTAAAACAACTCATCGAGCGCATTTTCCAGATTTTTCACCCCTACGACTCGCATGCCAAGCAGTTTTTCCAATCCTTTTTTATTTGAAGCCGGTAGGATAAGTTTCTTAAACCCCAATGTTTGAGCCTCCCGTGCTCTTGATTGAGCTTGCAGAACACCTCTGATCTCGCCGGTCAATCCGACTTCTCCAAAAACCGCAGTTTCCGGAGGAATCGGCACGTTTTTGAAACTCGATGCGATCGCAGCAATCACGCCGAGATCCGCCGCCGGCTCCGCAACCTCCAGACCTCCGGCGATATTGATATAAACATCGTCGTTGGCCAGTTGAAAACCGAGACGTTTCTCCAGAACGGCGATCAGCAGGGACGTGCGATTATAGTCAAAACCTTCCGCCATTCGTCTTCCCGTTCCAAATTTTGTGCCCGAAACCAGCGCCTGAACCTCAACCAGCATCGGGCGAGTTCCTTCCATACACACCGTAACTACAGAACCGCTGGCGCCCGCGGGTCTCTCCTCGAGAAATACTTCCGACGGATTTCCAACTGGTACAAGTCCTTGATTTGTCATTTCGAATACACCGATCTCATTCGCCGCCCCAAAACGGTTTTTTGTTGCGCGAATTATCCGGTGATTATGGTGACGGTCGCCTTCGAAATACAGAACGGTATCGACGATGTGTTCGAGTGTTTTTGGCCCCGCAATTGAACCGTCTTTTGTAACGTGTCCGACCAGAAACACGGGTGTGGCCATTCCTTTAGCGAACATCATAAATTGGCCGGCAACCTCCCTTACCTGGGAAACCGATCCTGGCGCGGACTCGAGCTTTTCACTAAAAATCGTTTGAATCGAATCGACGACCACATGATCCGGTTTTAAACGCTCGGTTTGAGTAAGAATCGCCTCGAGGTTGGTCTCCGGCAAAACAAAGAGGTTTTCGGCATCTAAGCCAAGCCGTTCCCCGCGCATTTTAATCTGCCGCTCGGATTCTTCGCCGGAAATGTATAAGACCTTGCCGCCAGTTTTGGCAAGTTTATCGGAAACCTGCGCCACCAAGGTTGACTTCCCAATACCCGGGCTTCCACCGATCAATACAAGTGACCCAGCGACGATCCCTCCACCTAAAACACGGTCAAATTCCTTGATCCCGCTGGTTATTCGATCGTCGTCCTGAGATTTGATCTCTTTGTAAGATATTGGCTTGGTGTCGCTATGCCCTGGGGTTGACCCCGAAAGCTTGCCCTTGTTTTGAGGTGTCGGTCGAAATGTCTCTTCCACGAGCGTATTCCACTTTCCGCATTCACGGCATTGCCCGTTCCATTTTCGTTCCTGATTTCCGCATTCCTGGCACACGAAGATCGTTTTGGGTTGTTTTGCCATTGATCAAGAATAAGTGCAAAATTGGTTTTAATAAATTCCAGTTTACATTTTATATATCAGATACTGAACCGAATAATTATGCCCGCATATAGCCAGCACTCCTTCTCAGAAAAAGTAGCTTTAGTAACAGATGGAACAAACCCGGTTGGAAGGGCCGTGGCGATGCAGTTGGCCCTTTTGGGATGTTATGTGATCGTCGGATTCTCGGAGTTAACTGAGGACGAAAAAAATGCGTTGGAAGAATTGAGGTCGCTTGGCACTTTGGCCAATACGGTCGAAATCGACATTACCGAAGCTACGGGAGCGAAAAAGCTCATCGAAGAGGTTGAAAAACTCTACGGTAGACTGGACCTGCTGATAAATTGTTTGAAATTTGCAGACGATTCGCCGTTTGAAAGTACTAATGAGAAACATTTCGATCGTATTCTTGAAGCCAACTTCAAATCGGTATTTTTTGTAACACAAGAGGCGCTGAGATTGATGAAACCGCGTCCGAATCCAAAGATCGTAAGTGTTTTATCGATGTGTGATTCCGAAGAGACGAAAAACAATATTGCGTTTGCGGCCGCAAATCAGGCCGTCGTGGGCGCCACACGGTCGCTTGCCGTTGCATTGCCCTCGAAGTTTAGAATAAACGCCGTTGCTGTTTCGGAAAAAGAAAAAAATCAGCCCGATAACGACCCACTCGATCCGGAGTTGTTTCGAGCAAAAAAAGAAATAGACGAAGATGATGTTGCACGGACAATAATCTATTTGCTTTCAAAGGAATCGATCGGGATCAATGGGCAGATCGTGAGGGTAGGTTAAAACACCATTTGTCCTGCTTTTACAACTACTCGAAACACAAAATCCGTGCTAAAATTGCTTCGTAATGAAATCGGATATTTTAATAATTAGAATTGGCTTCGTTTTATTACTCGCCGCGGTTGCCTGGATGCTTAATCCGTTGGCTAATGTCGACAGCATCAATACGTGGAATCTTACGATTGAAACAAAGCGAATATTTTCAGCGATAATTGGGGCGGTTGCGGCAGTCGTAATTATAGCATGCGAAATGCGAATCCGACGCGCTTCGCTGAAAACGCTTATTGGAGCAGCGGTAGGTTCGATATTGGGGATCATTGGAGCCTATTTAATCGGAATGCTGATCAGTTCGCAGGAAACGTCAGCTGTCCCTGCGGAAATGAAGACCTTTTTGACTGTGGCATTGGCATTCCTAATGGCTTACATCGGTTTGATGGCCGGTGCCGCAAAAGGGGAATTTATTGATCTTTCGGCGCTTGGAGGAGTTTTTGGCGACGCCGGAACCGTAAAAGACTACAAGATCCTTGATACCAGCGTGATCATCGATGGACGGATCGCAGATGTTGCCGAAACCGGTTTTCTGGGTGGTACGCTGATAATTCCGCAATTTATCTTAACTGAGCTTCAGCAAGTTGCAGATTCTCCGGATTCCTCAAAACGGCAGCGTGGAAGACGCGGCCTCGATATGCTTCAGCGGCTTCGAAACAACAGTGCGCTTGATATTCAGATCGTTGAAACAGACTTTCCAAAAGTAAAAGAGGTAGATCTAAAACTGATTGAGCTTGGTCAGCAGCTTGACGGCGTTGTTGTTACAAATGATTTTAATCTTAACAAAGTTTCCGAACTGCGCGGCGTAAGTGTGCTGAACATAAATGAACTCGCAAACGCCCTGAAACCGGTTGTATTACCAGGCGAATCGATGAAGGTTTTCATTCTTAAGGAAGGCAAGGAATACAATCAGGGAGTCGCCTATTTGGATGATGGTACGATGGTGGTTGTCGATGAGGCGAGAAAACTCATAGGCCATTCGGCAGAGATCGCTGTTACAAGCGTACTGCAGACGACCGCGGGAAAAATGATCTTTGGCCGGCTTTGGGAAAACAGAAGCCATATCGAAGAGCAGCAGAATTCCTCAAGTATCCACGATACGCGGTCGGAAAATATGCGTAAGCAGGCTGGAACCCTCAATCAGGGAAACATGGTTAAAGAAAATTAGGTCGCTGCGCTTTTGATAAATCCGTTATGAACACCGCAATAATCGTTGCTGCCGGAAGCGGAAAAAGGTTTGGTTCAGATACGCCAAAACAGTTTCATCCAATCCTTGGAAAACCCGTAGTAATTCACACGCTCCAGCGCTTTGAAGATTGTGATCTCGTCAAGCGAATAATTCTGGTTCTTGATAAAAACGAAACCGATAGCTTTTCAAAAACAACAAAACAATTTGGTATCAGAAAGATCGACTCGATCGTTTCGGGAGGGGAATCCCGGGCAGAATCGGTTCGAAAGGGTTTTGAAGCGATAAAAGAGGATTTTAGGGGAGTCGTTGCGGTTCACGACGGCGCCCGCCCGCTTGTATCCACACAGGAAATATCGGAGACCATTCAAACGGCGCAAGAAAGCGGCGCAGCCTGTTTGGTAGCCAACGTCACCGATACAATAAAAGAAGTGTCTGGCGGTGTGATCACAAAAACCGTTGATCGGACGAATCTCAGAAGGGCGCTGACACCCCAGTGTTTCAGGTATGAACTAC
>JABDJV010000070.1 GCA_013003295.1 Pyrinomonadaceae bacterium
GCAAAAGACAATCGTCCGCTGAATTTTGAAGAATTTGAAGAAAGGGTCGGGCAGACGATCTATGTCTCGGCGACACCCGGAAACTACGAGCTTGAAAAAACTGAAGGCGAGATCGTTGAGCAAATTATCCGCCCGACAGGTTTGTTAGACCCGGTAGTCGATATCAGACCGGTAAAAGCGCAAATCGATGACCTTCTGGAGGAATGCCGCAAGAGAGCCGAGCGAAATGAGAGGGTTCTTGTAACCACGTTGACAAAGAAAATGGCGGAAAATCTGACCGAGTATTTTGCTGAGGTTGGTGTGAAGGTTAATTACCTTCATTCGGACATACATACTCTCGAGCGAATCAAAATATTACGAGATCTGAGACGAGGCGAGTTTGACGTATTGGTCGGCATCAACCTACTGCGCGAGGGATTGGATCTGCCGGAAGTTTCCCTGGTAGCAATACTCGACGCAGACAAAGAGGGTTTTTTAAGAAGTGAGCGATCGCTGATCCAGACGATCGGACGCGCGGCAAGACATGCGGAGGGCAAAGCGATCCTATATGCCGATAAGATTACAAAATCGATGAAAGTTGCGATCGATGAAACAACGCGGCGGCGAAAAATCCAGAAAGAATATAATAAAGAACACGGAATCACCCCTAAAACGATTGTTAAACCGGTTGAGGCGACTCTTGTAACCGCTTACGAAGCGGATTATTTTAAGGTGCCTTTGGAACTAGACAAGTATGAGGAGTACTCCCCCAAGCAGCTTAAAGAAATGGTGGCGCAGCTGGAAAGCGATATGCGGGAAGCGGCACGGGAGATGAAGTTCGAAAAAGCAGCTGAGATTCGTGATAAGGTGAAGTATCTAAAAGAGCGACAAATAGAATTGGGTTAATATATGCACGTGAAGACAAAAACCGATGAGTTTCCCGATTATTTGGTGGATGCAAGCAATTTGTCCGGGGGATATGCCGAAAAGCTTTTTATTCCTCAGACTAAAAAAGAAATCGCTGAAATTCTGTCGGAGGCGAATAAAAAAGGGATCGCAGTGACCGTAAGCGGTGCGCGAACCGGAACGGTAGGCGGTGCGATTCCGTTTGGCGGCTATTTAATCTCCCTCGAGAAGTTTACAAAGCTCGAAGTCTCCAAAGACGATAGCGGCGGTAAGGCTGCGGTTGGAGCGGGTGTGTTGTTAACCGACGTTCAAAAGGCGGTCGATGCGGAAGGGCTCTTTTATCCGCCTGATCCGACGGAATGGAGCTGCCAGATCGGCGGAACTGTTGCAACAAACGCAAGCGGCGCAAGAAGTTTCAAATACGGCGCCACACGGGATTTTGTGGAAAGACTGCAGATCGTATTGGCGGACGGCGATCATTTGGAAATAAAACGTGGTGAAATATTCAGCGAACGCGGACATGTTGAATTTGAGACCGCAAGCGGCAAAAAGTTACGGGCAAAGCTCCCCAGCTATGAGCCGCCGGATGTCCGCAAAAATACCAGCGGATATTTCTCGGGTGAGCGGATTGATGCGATCGATCTTTTTATTGGAAGCGAAGGGACACTTGGTATCGTCACGGAAGTCGAGCTGAATCTGTTGCCAAAGCCGAAGGGGTTTTTGAGCGGAATAGTTTTTTTCGAAAAGGAAGAAGATCTGCTGGAATTGGTATATGAAGCTCGTTCGTTGTCGTTTGAATCCCGCCTTGGTACCGGCACTGAGCTGATCGATGCCACGGTGTTGGAGTATTTTGATTCGAATGCTCTCGAATTTATTCGCGAGAAGTTTCCTGAAACACCAAAAGATATGGCGGGCGCGATATTTTTCGAGCAGGAAACTACAGAAGAAAATGAAGATGATCTATTTGAAAAGTGGAATGCGCTTTTGGAAAACCACAATGCAGGAATTGAAATTTCCTGGTTTGCGATAAATGAGCAGGATCTTGAGAAAATGCGTGATTTTAGACACGCTCTGCCCGTAGCGGTCAACGAGCGAATAGTAAAGAATAAGCAGAAGAAGGTTGGGACCGACATGGCAGTTCCTGACGATAAATTCCGGTCGTTCCTGTCCTTTTACAAGAAAAAGCTTTCCGAAAGCGGCCTGGATCATGTGATCTTTGGCCACATCGGTGACAATCACCTTCACGCAAACATAATTCCCGGATCACAAGAAGAGGCGATAAAGGCACGTCATCTCTATGGCCGTTTTGTCGCACAGGCTATAATGCTGGGTGGAACGGTTTCCGCCGAGCACGGAATAGGCAAGCTGAAGTCAAAATATCTATACGTGATGTACGGCGAAAGATATTTGAATGAGATGGCGGAACTAAAAAAGGCCTTTGACCGTAAAGGTATTTTAGGACGCGGCAATATGTTTGACGCAAAATTCCTGCTGTAGAAACGTCTTTCGAACATATGCGATGTAAATCGCGATTTTGCAAACCATTTAATTCAGGAGAAAAAATGAAGAATTCCGTATCAGTCGTTTTATCGATCATCTTAGTTTTGTTTATCGCTTTGGGTTGCAGCTTGTCGGGGTTAACGGGCGGATCCGATAGTGCATCAGGCGATGACCGCACCAAGAAAACAGGCGAGTCAAAGGAAATGACCGAAAAGGAGCCTTCCGGGGAAGTTGTAAAAGTGGGCATACCTGAATGCGATGAAGTTGCGACATACATAAATGATAACTCTGAGGAAATCGAGGGTTCGATAATTCTTAGAGGTATCGTTTATATATATAAGAACGCTGTTCTTGAAAATATAAAGGAAAACATAGAGAAAATGACCGATGAAGAGAAACAGAAGTATGGGAAGATCTGCAAAAAGACGTTGGAAGATTTGAAAAAGAGCATGAATAAATAGTTTTGATTTTTCTGTCAGAATGAGGGAGGCTTGTCCGCTATTCGGATTAAGCCTTTTCTTATGTTTGCGACCTAAACGATTGCCATATAAAATACAAAGCTTTGCCAAAGCCAAAAACAAAAAGGAATAATACGGATAATGATAAAGGTTTTACTATTTGATTTTAACGGAGTGATAATCGACGACGAACCTATTCAAATGAAGGCCTACCAAGAGGTCTTGAAGGAAGAAGGAATCGAACTCACCGAGGAAGACTACTACCGTAGTCTTGGAATGAATGACGAATTTTTCGTGAAAGCCAATTATAAACGCGTCGGGCAAAGCTTGTCGGAAGAAAAGACTGCCGAGCTTGTTGATGCGAAGACCGCAAAGTGGCGGGACTTGATCGATAAGAAGATCCCGCTTTTTGAAGGCGTCGATGGCTTTATCAAACGTATGGGAAATCACTTTACTTTAGGACTCGTTAGCATGGCGCGTCTTCCGGAAGTTGAATACGTACTTGAAAAAACCGGGCTCCGGGCGTCTTTTTCTTCAGTGGTCACGGCAGAGGATGTTGAAACCACAAAGCCCGATCCTGAATGCTATAAAATGGGGTTTAGATTGACCGATCGGGCGGTCACGAAT
>JABDJV010000072.1 GCA_013003295.1 Pyrinomonadaceae bacterium
ACTCTATTCTCCAGGTTGTTCCGCCATCGGTCGATCGCGACGCGACCATTTCAAATCCGCTCGTTAGCCTTGTCAGCTCCCGCTTAAACATAATTCTTCGTTCACCAATTTCAAATGCATAACTGAACGCAAACTTATTGTTTTCGAGCGGTCCCTCGTACATAGAAAGAAGACCGTGTTCGGAGTGGGCGAAGACCCACTGGTATTTTTTCGCGATGTTGTTGTAGGAGTAAAGGGCAGTTATGGTCAGCGGGCGACCTTCGCGTTTTATCAGCAGTTTTTCGGCGGCAAGACATTGATCGTATACGAACTTAATCTTTGACGATCCAACATATTCTTCCCATTTGTCGCTCCCTCTAAGGCGGTTTTTGCCTTTCACTTTCCAGCTTCCAATGAGAAAATTCAGCTGCTTGCCTTCCTCCGTAACACAGCCGCGAGCGGAATTATCGGGATTTTGTGAGTACAAATTCAAAGATAGAATCAGGATTACGGCAAACGGGAAAACCAATAATTTTTTCATGCCGCATATTTTAGCATGAGAATTTGTAAGTGATAAAATTACGCAGCGTGACGAAATCCAGACTTCGAAAAATTTATCTTGCAAGGCAAAAGTCGCTAACCGGCGAGAAAAGACTTGCCGATAGCCGGCGGGTGATCAAAAGGTTTTTCTCAAAATTTGATCTTGAGAATGTAAAGTATTTGCACCTTTTTCTTTCCATTGAGAAGAAGGGCGAGCTCGACACTTCATTTCTTATAAACAAATTGAGGGAAGCCGATAAAACAAAATTGCTTATTCCCCGGGTTAATTTTGAGGCCGATAGACTTGAGCATCTTGAATTCGGAGTCAAAACCAGGCTCAAGGAAAACACCTGGGGAATTATCGAGCCGACCGGTGATCAACTGATTCCTGAAGGAAAAGTGGATTTGGTTGTGGTACCGCTACTTTGCTTTGATCAGCGCGGGTTTCGGGTCGGATACGGGAAAGGCTTCTACGATAAGTTCTTAAGCTTGTGCCGTGAGGATTGCAAAAAAATCGGATTGAGCCTGTTTGGCCCGGTTAAGGAGATCGAAGATATACACTCTCACGATGTAAAATTGGACTACTGCATTACACCCGAGAAGGTATGGTCATTCAATTAATGCAGAGGCCAATGCAGAAACCCGCACGAAGTAAGTGTGAACTCTCTAGTAATGCAGAAACTGATGCAGAAACACGCACGAAGTAAGTGTGAGTCATGATTCGTTGATGTCTACGATCACCGAAGAACACCCTTACTGCGTGCGGGTTTCTGCAAATGTGATTCGCAGAGACGTTTGATCACCGAAAAACACCCTTTCTGCGTGCGGGTTTCTGCAAAGATGATTCGCAGAGACGTTTGATCACCGAAAAACACCCTTACTGCGTGCGGGTTTCTGCAAATGTGTTTCCGCACATTTCCGAAATCCCTATTTCTTGAGCGAATCGCGTATTTCCGCTAGCAGATCTTCTGCGCTTGGTCCCGAATCGGTTTCAAGGCTCTTGAAGAAGTTCACCGCCCAACGTGCGATCAGGAAAACTACAAACGCGACGATCAAAAACGTGATGATGTCGGATATAAACTGCCCGTATTGCAGTACCGCTACTCCTTGTGCTTTTGCCTCTGCACAACTGGAAAATGGTTTGTCAGTCAGGTTGTAGCATTTACTTGCAAAATCAATACCGCCGGTAAACATCCCAACGAACGGCATCAAAAGCCCCTCAACCATCGTTGTAATAATTTTTCCAAATGCGGCACCGATCACCAAACCTATCGCCAGATCAAGTACGTTTCCACGCGCAATAAACTCCTTAAAGTCATTTAACATATGCTTTTTATTCCTCTTTATTTAGTTTTTTGGAGGGTGTCTAGAAACTAAACGTTTTCGCGGCTGTAGTCAATTTCGCGGCTCACTCTTTATTGCTCTTGATTTTGCAAAAGGGCCTCGAGCTTTCTTTCAAGAAATCGCAGTGTTGGTCGGTTGGTAGCTAATTGAATGGCGCGCCGGTAAGATTCCGCCGCTTTTTCCAGTGCTCCCGTCTCAAATTCTAGCTGTGCGCAGGCAATGTGGTACGGAAGATACGATTCAAGAAGACCGGTTTTTTCAACGTTTTTTAGTTCGTTAAGCGCAGCTTCAGCTCCTTTGACCTTTGAGATCACAATTATCCGGTTTATCGCTACGACCGGAGAGAACCTTCGATTTAGAAGCAGGTCGTAGCATTGAAGCATTCGGTCCCAGTCCGTCGAATCAAAATCGTTTGCAAGAATATGGCAGGATGCAATCTCCGCCTCGAGGTGATAATCGGTCACTTCAACACCAACCGCAGAGCGGCGAAAGTGATAGAGACCAACGTTTATCATCTTTTTATCCCAGAGCTCTCTTTGCTGGTCCGCGAGCAAAAGAACATCACGTGTTTGGCTGTTTCTTGCACCGAGGCGCGCGCCCTGGAAAAAAAACAATGCCAGAAGCGCTTCGACTTTTGGTGATCGTGTTACCGGATGATCCGATAGAATCTGAGCAAGCCGGATCGCTTCAAAACAAATATCCGTCCGGACAACTTCGGCCCCGCTTGAAGCGCTATAACCCTCATTGAACATCAGGTATAAGACCTTCATAACCGCATTGAGCCTAGGTTCAAGTTCATCCGGGGGCGGTATCTCGAGAGACATCTTTTTTTCTTTGAGCGTCTTTTTAGCCCGGGTCAGCATCTTTGCCGTAGCTTCATTTTTGCTTAAAAATGCCGCGGCGATCTCTGAAACACTGAATCCGCCGACCGTTTTAAGGGTCAGTGCGATTTGGCTATCCGGTTTTAGCGCCGGATCACAAGTTGCAAACATCATGCAGAGCAGATCTTCCTTCATCTCCCTCGGATAACGGAATTTGTCCTCGATCAGTTTTCCAGAAAGGCGGTCCAGTTTTTCGAGCGTTTCACCCCCGCCCGGATCAACCCTTTTATTTCGCCGAAACTGGTCAAGAACCCTGTTTTTTGCAACCTGGATCAGCCACGCCGTGGGATTTTTTGGAATTCCCTTAAAGGGCCAATGATTGAGGGCCTTGATCATCGCTTCCTGAATCGCATCTTCGATCACATCGATATTTTCGAATCCGAAAATACGGGTTAAGACAGAAACCATCTGTCCGGCATTGTGCCTGAACAGATGGTCAACCAATTCGTTTACAGATGGATTGGGCTTCACATTCATATATCTAATGAATTAGTGGGTTTCATCAACTTCGCGCAGTTCTATCCATCCCCCGTATTTCAAATGCGGGCATCCTTTGGATATCTCAACGGCTTCATCATAATCAGCCGCCTTTATCGCGAAATAACCTCCTAGAGCCTCCTTTACCTCCGCAAACGGTCCATCGGTAACCCGGATCTCTCCGTCGGTCATCCTGATGTGCCGGCCGCCTTCATCACCCAGTTTTTCGCCGCCGACAAGACGTCCATTCGCTTCGACCTTACTTCGCCAACCGACATAGTCACCAATTATTGCCTGCATATCCTCAGCCGATACCTCATTTCCATTCTGCTGTTCCCCGAGATTAATCGAATCATGCAGCAGCAGCATATATGTGTTCATAGTAATTCTCCTTTAGATCTTTTATTAAAACTTCGTTGAGTTTCACATAGTAAACGAATTGCCAAATAGAAAATGGACACCTGAATTTCATTTCGTGTCATTTAAAGTTTTCTCGGGATTTCACTAGGCTAAAATCGACATATTTTTTATACTCTATCTCAACTAGATGGGTTTTTCTCGCCTAATTTAACCGGACGCGACTGATCCAATCTCAAATCCAAAGCATTTAAACTGTTGTGAAATTTAACCTATTAAATCGTAAAGTTCATTACTGGGCTTCGTTTGCCGTCGCCATTCCGATCCTGGTGATAATCGTTAGCGGACTTTTTCTGCAAACCAAAAAGCAGTTTTCCTGGATCCAGCCAGGCGAGATCCGCGGGGCCGGTACTACTCCAAAGCTCTCGATGCAGGAGATTTTAACGATCTCAGAGGGAGTAGCTGAAGCCGAGATCACAAGCTGGAAGGATATAAACCGTCTTGATGTCAGGCCTTCAAAAGGAATGGTCAAGGTCCGGGCTGAAAACGACTGGGAGATCCAGATCGACCTTGAAACCGGAAAAGTCCTCCAAACCGCATACCGCCGTTCAGACACGATCGAATCTATCCACGATGGATCTTTTTTTCACGACAATGTAAAGCTGCTGCTATTTCTTCCATCGGGCATCGTCTTATTGGTTCTATGGCTGACGGGAATCTATATGTTTATTTTGCCCTATTGGGTCAAGAGGAAACGCAAAGGACGATAATTTCTGCTGTTTCTGTTCCGAGAGTTTACTCTCAAATGCTCTTTTTGCCCGCTCGATAAAGGCACGGTATCCTTCAGGATCGATAAACGGATTCCTGCTTTTGTCCGTTTTCCATATCTCGAGTTTTTCTTTCATCTTAAAGAATTGGGCGTGTGAGCCAAGAAAAACATCCGCTTTTATCTCTTTCAGCTTCGTAAAAGTTTTTCGAAAATCTTCAGCATGATCAGGATAAAGCGGATTATCGATCAAATTATATTTTGGAAGCGCGGAAAGGCTGGATTGAAAAACGATTCGCAGCTTCCTTCCATTTTCATTTACGCTCATCACCCAGGTTGTGGCTCCCTTGGTGTGTCCCGGCGTGAAAATTGTTTTCAGTTTAACGCTGCCTAGTTTGATCGTCGCGTCCGGTTTAATAACCTGGTCAACTTCTACGGGGGTGAATGTCAGAAGGTTCTCGTAAGCAAAATCATTTTTTCCGCCGCGCCGAAGTGCCTCAGCTTGCTGACGATTTGCCAATAGCATCGCACCCGAATTCTTCCTCAGGTAGTTTAAGCCACCGGCGTGATCGTAATGCGCATGATTATTTAGAAGAATCTTGACGTCCCTCAACCGAAAACCCACTTTTTCGATATTTTTCTCGATTCTTGGAGCAGTCTCTTCAAAACCTCCATCAATTAAAATGTGCCCTTTTTTTGTCGTGATGAGATAAGACGCAACATCAGAGGCTCCGACATAATAGATGTTTCCGATGATCTTAAACGGCTCCGCCGGCCCGTTCATGCGGCGGTCGGCGTCGGAACGAACCTGAGCAGTCGTTGAAACGGCTAAAAACAGGAGTAATAGGCTCAGGAAATTACTTCGAAAATCCATAGCGATCGGTTATTTACCTTTTGACATTAACAGCGCATTGCCTGGCTGACCGTGTAGCAAATTTCTGAAAGTCCCGCGGAGTTTTCCCGTTAGTAATCGATTTTTCGATCTTCACAAACTCGTCAAAGGAGTATTTCTTTTGAAGCTTTTCAGCCATGCAGGGGCAAACCTCTTTGATCGCGGCGGTTTTTTCGCATCCGCTGATGATATTCTCTACCACTCGATACGGATATCCATGTTCGTTTTTCGGGAGAAGAGATGTGCAGCCGATAGATAAAAACGCGGTAAGTAAAATCAATTTAACTTTCATATTTGTATTAGGGGAGTTTCAATAACAATCAAAAACCAATAATAGCTGCCTATTTGGTGTATCTGGAAGCGTATTTTTCCGAATTCGAGAGACCCATTTCGATCTTCGTCTTAAACCATTGCTTTATATTTGGATCGGCCTCCATCCGGTCACGGTAATCTGCAACAATATCCGGGTGAAACTTGGCTGTCGTTTTAGCCGCCCATCCGATACC
>JABDJV010000297.1 GCA_013003295.1 Pyrinomonadaceae bacterium
CCCCAAAGCAAACCGACAAAGGGCAGCGCGAGAATCATTGCCAACCACGGTAGCTTTTCGAGCTCGCCCATTATTTTGCCGACGAGCTTTCCGGAGTAAAAACCTGCAGTGGCGGTTATGAAATTAACAAAAAGGAGAAGCGGGATTACCCAGTATTCGTCATTCGGGTTTCCATCGAGGGCTTCAAAAATAAACTTTCCAAAAATTACTGCCGGAGGAAAAGTGCCGAGAAAAAGTCCAAATCGAGCAAAAACTTCTTCAGTTGTGAGCGGGTGTTCAAGCAGGCTTCCTTCAAATCGTTCATCTTCAAAACGATACAGCTCCTTTTCGTGCGCGAAATCCGCATTCATCTTTAGTAGACTTTCTAATCTTTGGTCCGTGCGTTCGCCATCGCGGTCAAAGTCTTCAATCGGAGCGGAATCGGTTCGTCTTTCGGCTGTATCGGTCTTTCTGGTTTCCATAAATCATTCTCCAATTCCTTGACGTTCCGTTCGGAAGTGTTGCGCGATGAGGTCTCGAGGATTGTTTGAATCGAAGCGAGCGCTTCTTCATCTTTTAATAGTTTAACAAATTCGATCGCCTTTTTGCCCAGTAAATCTTCATTTTCTTTATTTAGTAAATTGCTAAATGCTTCCAAAAAGTCATTCCGGGATTCTTTTTGATGAAACGATAGTTTTGAATGGTTGCGTCTATTTAAACAGACTGCGGAAATATTCGAACCGGTTCTCGCATCGATCCGGAAAATCTCTTGCTCGTGACCGGCAGGACCTTTTGCTTTGGCGTTTCTAGCCAGGGTCAATCCTGAATAGCGGTTGATGATCTCCCGCAATTCATATAAAGACATGGAATAACCGTTTCGCGGAAGATAAATCTCAAAGGATTTCTTCGCCGATATCAGAGATTCGTCGTTTCTCCCACCCAAAAAATTAATAAAGAATTCATTTTGATTCAATTTTTCGGTAAGGCTCGAGAGCAATAATCTAAGTGCAAAGGGAATCCAGAAGAGAGCGGTCAGAAGAGACCTTATCCAAACTTTGTCTTCACGGTGCCGATAGGCTAAAAAACTGTAAACGCCAAAGGGGGCGCCGCAAGCCAGGTAGATTATGGTGATATCGGACCAAGTCATCACCTATGTGATTAGCAACCCGCGTGCCAGTTTTATTGCAAGAATTGCTTATCGCTGCGTTTTACTACTGTGCCCCGCCGGAACGGGAATATAATGCAAATTTAACGGAACAAATCTCAACTGATGGACGTAGAAAGAATTAGCAAACAGCGAAAAGAAATAACTTGCTTTTGCATTATGCGAAAAATCGAAAGAGTTTTGCAAAAATTATTTTTGCAGGCGTCTATCTTTTATAACGGGAATTGCAGAATTCTAATTTCTTAGCAGGGAATATATAGCTCCCGACAAGCAATAATACTTTTTACATACAATCTAAAATACATAAATAGGAATAATGAAATGACACAAAGAGCAAAAATCAAAATCATAAAAAAGCGAGACCTTGAAAAGGTCAAGAATGCTGTGAAAGACGAAACAAGAACCAAGCAGGAGTCCGCACGGGCAGTAGTTTCAAACGTAAGTACATGGGTGAATGAATTCCAAAAGCGGAAACGAGTCGAAACCAAGCAGGCGATCGAAAGCATGTTTCCGAAATCGCCGCAAACGGATAGCGCTTAGAGCAATAATTTTTATTCATATTATATTCAAATCGCGGGTAGCCTTTAGCGGCTGCCCGCTTTTTTGCGGAAGAATTTGTAAAAAAGGGATTGACCGATTAAAATTCACGTTTTCACGTTTGCGCAATAGAATTCACCTCGAGCGTTAAAAAAATATGAACAACAAGGTAATTTTGGTGACAGGAGCCAGCTCCGGAATCGGTCGTGCCTCGGCAGAGCTTTTTGCTCGAAATGGAGCAAAGGTCGTTGCCGTGGGGCGGAATGAAGCTGAATTGAGCGCGCTAAGAGACGGTTTGGGCGAACACGGCTCAAATGTTCATATTAGTCTTACCGATCTTCGTGAGACTTCACAGGTTGATCGGCTAGTATCCCGCGCTATCGATCGTCATGACAAGATCGACGTTGTCGTAAATTCAGCCGGAATAATTGCCAATGGCACGGTTGAGAATACGAGTCTTGATGATTGGGATAAAATGATGGATATCAATCTGCGCTCGGTGTTTTATTTAACACAGAAGTGTGTTCCTTACCTTGAGGTAACGGAGGGTAACATTGTGAATGTTTCGAGTGTTGCAGGCGCGCGTTCTTTTCCCAATGTTCTTAGCTATTGTGTCTCGAAAGCCGCAATAGACCAGTTCACACGCTGTGTTGCATTGGAATTAGCCACAAAGAATATTAGGGTGAATGCTGTAAATCCGGGCGTTGTCGTATCAAACTTGCACAAGCGAGGCGGTATGGACGAGGATGATTATGCGGCATTTTTGGAAAATTCTAAGGAAACCCATCCGTTGGGGAGGGTTGGTCAGCCGGAAGACGTAGCAAATCTGATTTTCTTTCTGGCTTCGGATAAGGCGTCATGGATAACGGGCGTAACGTACGGTATCGACGGAGGTCGCGGACAGACCTGTGCAAGATAGATTTCGCGCTGAATTTTAAGCTGATGAAGTTACAACTTCTACCAAGTACGATCGAAAACGGTGCAGTTTCCGCAAAACAACATTTGTCGTGTTTTGTGGTCGATGATCTCGTATCGATTGATGCCGGGAGTCTAGCCATATCAGCAAATGAACTACAGCGAAAGCAAATTAGAGATGTCGTGCTAACTCACGCACACATAGACCATATTGCTGGATTGCCGCTCTTTATCGATGATCTGTTTGCCGAGATAGCCAAGCCTGTAGAGGTTTACGCGTCGCAAGAAATTATCGATATTTTGGAGCGCGATATATTTAACTGGGATGTCTATCCGCGGTTCTCAGCACTGGAAAATGAACATGGCGCGGTAATGAAATATCGTCCATTTGTAGTAGGGAAAACATTTAAAGTTGAACATCTTGAGATTACGCCAATAGCAGTAAACCATAAGGTTCCGGCGGTTGGTTTTATCGTCTCAGATGGTATTTCGAAGTTTGCGATTACCGGTGATACGGCGGAAATGGATCAGTTTTGGACGGCTGTTAATCAGGAAGAGGGCATCGATGCGCTGCTGATAGAGTGTGCATTTCCGACCCGTTTGGACGAGCTCGCTCAGATTTCGCATCATATGACTCCGAGCCGGCTCGAAAACGAATTAAAGAAATTTAACGATAAAAGCTGTCCGATTTATGTAATAAATATGA
Source organism: Pyrinomonadaceae bacterium (assembly GCA_013003295.1). Classification (GTDB taxonomy): domain Bacteria; phylum Acidobacteriota; class Blastocatellia; order Pyrinomonadales; family Pyrinomonadaceae; genus Aridibacter. The sequence goes on from JABDJV010000297.1 coordinate 3,303, forward strand.
AACCGAGTTATTACCGGGAAGTGCTCGATGAATTGGAAAGTCTCGATATTGAAAACGTCAAGATTCTGGAGGTTGGAAGAGAGTATGAAATGGGGGAGGCGGAGTAGGTAAACGGTCCATTGTGCAACAGGTAACCCACATGGGTTAAGAAGACACATTAAGTCAAGACTTTTCTTTTTTTCAAATGGAATACGGATCTTTGACGTAACAATCAGTTTCCGGTGCGTCGGGCTATATCGAAGGAGATCGCGAAAATAGTGTTTTCGGAAATCGGATTATAGATCTATAATATAAATAGTTGTTTCGTATTACGTTATAAGAGGGGTTGTTGCCAGGTGAAGAATAATCCAAAAGGCATGAATCGAAGGTACGGGCAGCCGGCGTTCGTCGAGTCACGTCCGTTTGGGCACTATCGAAAGCCATTTTGGTTACCGGCAATCAGCTACTACTTCTTGGCAATCGGCGTGACAATAGCTGTTTTCTTCATGATTTGGTGGCTTTTTGACATCGGTGGGAGAAGCGCGCCGTGGATTCCTTCCGGTGTTTTTGCCGGCAGCTTTATGGTCTTATCGGTATATTTGCGGGAAGTGGTTTTGCGTAATGCAATGACAAGGTATCTCGCCGTACAGAGCCGTTTGGACCGTAATGTCGAACAGGCCAGGAGAATACCGCGGAAAAGAAACAAACTGTCTCTGGACAAGAATCGTAGACTTCTGGAGAATATCGAAAAGAAATCCAGTGCGGCGCGTACGCTAAATCAGCTTCCAGATGTTCATTTGGAAATTTTTGAGATTTGCGACAAGTACCTTAGGTTGGCGGACAAAGAGATGGATAGCCTAAGTATTGATTCACCTCGGTTTGGAGCGATCCGAACCGGACGGAGAAGAGTAAAGGGTCTTCATCGTTATCACCTTCTTTCCTGGGCAAAGATCGAGTCACGTATTTATACGCAAGAGGCGAGCAACTATGATATAGTTGAAGATAAGATCGCAACCGCTCAAACTGCGCTGGACGTACTGGACACAGCCCTGCAGTTTTATCCCCAAGAGCCTCAACTCATTGAGTCTGCTGACGTTATAAGAGAGTTTATTTCGTCGTCGCAAATCTCTAAAAATATTAGAGACGCTGAGGAGTCGGTTGGAGACAAAGACTACAAATCAGCGGTAGGACATTATAAAGAAGCATTGTTTCATCTTGCGAGACAGGAAATCGGATATAAAGACAACAGCGCTGTTGCGGAAAAGATTAATAACGAAATTGTAAGGCTGCGAAATATCTTATACAAAAACTCTTAGTTTAAGGACTTCACTAAGCTTTGTAGGGGGAAGTAAGATGATAAGTCAAAAATGCCCGAGATGCTCGAGCAAACGTATTAGACCGGGCTATCGCTCGACTTCGATACTTTCGAAACTCCTCTGTCGGTATAATTTGCTTTGTGACAACTGTAATTGGACTTTTGTTGGGTTTGCTGTCCCCGGAACCGTCGGCAAAAGGACTAAGAGTTCTAATTCGCAGCATGAAAAGAAGTCGAAAAACAGTGAAAAACGGGAGACAGGCGTGACAAATAAGAAGGTAAGCGGCAAGGCAGCAACTACTTAAGTTTCACACAGAGTCTACGGTATGGATGATGAAAAGATGTTTAGCTTCATTCACGGTTCTTCTGCTGATGACACCCATCCTTACGGTATCTGTCTTTTCTCAAATCGAATTGCTTGAGTTTGACGAAGACGACGGACTTGAGCCGGAGATCACTTTTAAGCGAGAGATCGAAAGGCCCCCCGCTCCTCTAAAAATTGCGAAACCAAAAAAACTTGAAGCTGAGGACTTGATCCACTCTGGAGACATCGTCGATGTCGACGTCCTCGGCAGTGTTGAGTATGACTGGCGCGGTGAAATCACACCTGAGGGTTTTCTTAGCGGTATCAATTTCCTTGAAAAGAGTATCTTCGCGGCTTGCCGTACAGAAGATTCGTTAGCCAAAGAGATCGCAGCCGGTTATAGCGGTCTACTCAATAATCCAAGCGTCGTCGTAAAAATTCTCGACAAATCAAAACGGCCGCTTTCAACGCTATATGGCGCGGTTGATCAGCCTCAGCGGTTCAAGCTGAAGCGAAAAGTGTTTCTGAACGAGCTGATCATTCTATCCGGTGGCCTTACGGAACGCGCAAGCGGAGAAATTCGGATTTTACGTCAGCCCAATGCAAACTGTGTTTTAGACGGCGGGTCTAATTCACCAGAGCCGGCATTAGGATCAGAGGGCCGGACCGAATTGGTTAGCGCTAGAAAAGAAAGCGAGCTGAAAGTTATAAATCTAACTGTATCTGATTTGCTGAAGGGGAAAAAGGGATCAAATCCCCAGGTTTTATATGGCGACGTAATCAACGTATTAACGGCCCAACCGATCTATGTGTTCGGCGCGGTTGAGAATCCGACAAAGATCGCGATTCGAAAGGGGCTGACCGTTTCACGCGCAATCGATTCTGCCGGCGGCCTCACGAAGGATGCAAACCCCGGTGAGATTACTATTTTCAGGCGTCGAGACCGGGATACTGAACTCATCGAGGTTGATATGAAAATGATCAAATCAGGTGATGAAATCGATATTGAGTTAGTGCCCTTTGACGTCATCCAGGTCGGCGGACGTTTGCGTAATGACAATAAAACCCCGCCAATAGTCAGATTTGGTTACGATGAGCGCAAGGAGATTTCAAGGCTTCCGCTCCGGGTGATCGATTGATCATCAGCATTTGTCTTTTGAGTGCGATTTCGGATATATTTAGTCTTCGAAATTAGCAGCTTGAGGATATATGGCAACAAAAGAATCTAGATACAGTCGCAGAATGGTCGCACTTTTTTGGTGCATGGTGGTAGCCGTGGTAATCGGATCGCTCATATATTTCGAGCAGATCGCAATGCTTTATGTTTTAGCGACCCTTTCACTTGTCACGCTTTTGCTTATTGTCGGCTTTTCTGATTTGGAGAATGTCGGCCGCGAAAATATCGACGCGTTTACCATGAAAGACGAGTAATGAATGTTTAGTCTCATCAGATTTATTGAAAAAAACGCCTTCACCTGTTCAAATCGCTGATTTCTCCCTTAAACGTTTGTTTACAGTAGAATAACCTAACATATCAGTTTAGTTTCCTCCTTTAAATCAGTGAAAAAACACGTAATTAACTGGTTGCGTTTAATTTGCCGAATCGTGTATAATCTACAACTGTTCACCTCCCCGGTGAACACTTGGTCACGAGGGGTGAGGACTTGTGACCATCGGGACGACGGTGTGGGAGACGTCGTCCCATTACTTTTTAAACTACAGAAAAGAAAAAGTTCCTCAAATAGGAACCGGCAAATCAATAAATTCTTTATTGTATCCGTGATTATTAACGCGGGGGGTGGTTTAGATTCTACTTCTCGTGGCCGCTTAAGGTATCGGGGTTCATTCTCAAAAAACAAGACCGGCAAAATACCGGGCGGCCTTGTGACGGGTAAAACGGAACGGTTGTATTCGCGCCGCACTCCGCACAATTGACATGGACTTCGATCTTATGACGGGAATCTGAGGAATTTAAAGCAGTGATGCGAGCGTTCTTCGCCTTTTTACAGGGTTTGCATCTCTTTGGCGGGTTTTGCAGCCCTTTATCTCGAAAAAACTCCTGTTCACCCGCCGACCAAACGAATTCTTTATCACAATCCGAACAAATAATATGTTCGTCGACAAAATCTTCGGTTTCCGTTTGATCGCCCGAACCGCTATCTGACGGCCTATCTTCAGCGGGTTCTTGTGTGTCGGATAACTTTTCCACAGCTAAAATCAATATGAAAACGGGGTCGGATAGCTCTTAAATTAAGAAAAACCAAAAGCGCCTGAGGTTCTTCGAAGGTATGACTCAGCACATTAATTTGGTGTTATTTTAAGACCCCCAAACATCAATCTATAGCGCTATTTATGCCTAAAAGTTATAACTATTGGTTTATGTAGTCAAGTTGGATTGTGTAAACACATTTTGTTATAAAAGGTCATTGAATCATTATGAAAATACTTGTGATCGGATCGGGCGGACGCGAACACGCAATAATTTGGGCAATAAAACGAAGTGCCCGTACAACTGAAGTTTTCTGTGCGAACGGCAATGGCGGAATTGCCGAAATCGCCGAATGTGTTGATATTTCTCCGACTGATATTGGAGCGCTGTCTGATTTTGCATTCGAAAAGGAAATTGATCTGACCTTTGTCGGTGGTGAAAACTCGCTTGCCCTCGGTATTGTCGATGATTTCGAAAGAAAAGGCCTTAGAGTCATTGGTGCCTCGCAAAAGGCGGCGAGGTTAGAGTCGAGCAAGGCTTTTGCGAAAGATTTTATGGCGCGGCACGATATTCCAACTGCAGCTTATAGAGTTGCGGGCTCTTCTGAGGAGGCAATTGAATATTTGCACGAGGGGGTATTCGGAGATGAGGGTTCGCCAGTTGTTGTGAAGGCCGACGGTCTCGCTGCGGGAAAAGGTGTTGTTGTCGCGAACGACCGGGCCGAGGCGGTTAGTGCAATAGAATCAATGGTTTCGGGTGAATTGATCGATGCCAGGGCGGCCGATACGATCGTTTTGGAGGAGTGCCTGGTTGGCAACGAGGTATCTGTTCTGATGTTTGCCGATGGAGAGCATTTCGCCTTAATGCCCGCCACCCGTGATCATAAACGTATTGGAGAGGGAGACACCGGGGCAAATACCGGTGGAATGGGGACGATCACCGATCCGAATCTGCTTTCGAAAGAACAGACCGCGACCATAATTGACAAGATCATTAAACCGACGATAGAGGGCGCAAAGGCAGAGGACTATCCGTTTAAGGGAATTTTATTTCTAGGGTTGATGATGACTGAGTCCGGGCCAAGGGTACTTGAATACAATGTACGATTTGGGGATCCGGAAACCCAGGCAATTCTGGTCAATTTGGAAACCGATTTCATTGATATTTGTGAATCCATTGAGAATGGCAAACTGGACAAACTACTCATCGAGTGGAAAGAAGGAAGCTCCGCTTGCGTAATACTTGCGGCCGAAAACTATCCGAAATCGCCAAAATCGGGGGATATTATCAAGGGGATCGAGACTGCATCCAGACGCGAAGATACGGTAGTTTTTCACGCCGGGACGGAACTCAATGAAAATGGCCGGTTCATTACCTCTGGGGGACGGGTTTTGGCCGTAACCGCAACGGCCAGCCGGCTTTCGAATGCACTTCACAGGGCTTACAAAGCGGTAAACGATATAAGTTGGGACGGCATGCAGTTTCGTCGGGATATAGGAAGAACTTCCGGGATTAAATGAACCAACATAAGCGATATCGTTACTATGACTTGATAATGGCTGCCTTTGTCACGGTTATCCTCTGCTCAAATCTGATCGGTGTTCATAAGGTTTCCTCGGTTAGCCTGCCGTTTTATGGCGAATTTATTTACGGCGCAGGCGTTTTGTTTTTTCCGATTTCCTATCTGTTTGGTGATATCCTCACAGAAGTTTATGGCTACGCACGTTCTAGGAAGGTAATTTGGGCCGGCTTTGGAGCGATGATTTTTGCGTCGTTGATGTCGCTGGTTGTAACCAACCTTCCTTCGGCCACTACGATGGACCCAGATCGTCATGCGGCGATTGAGATGATATTTGGCCAAACGCCGCGAATCGTAATTGCCTCGATGCTTGCATTTTGGATGGGCGAGTTTGCAAACTCTTTCGTATTGGCCAAAATGAAGATCGTTACGGCGGGGAAATGGCTCTGGTCCAGAACGATCGGATCGACTTTTGCCGGGGAGGCGGTTGATTCGTTGATATTTTACCCGGTCGCTTTTTTTGGGATTTGGTCAAACGAGCAAATTATCAGTGTTCTGATAGGGAACTACTTCTTAAAGGTGCTCTGGGAGGTATTAGCGACTCCGTTTACCTATAAGATCGTCGCATTTCTAAAGAAAGCCGAAAACGAAGACTACTACGATACAGATACCGATTTTAATCCGTTCACGATAGAAACCTAAGTTTATGTCAATTTATGAGAATCTAAAGCCGCTGCAATTCGAGGATATAAAGACTTATGAGCTTCGATCGAGACCAAGCAAGATCACGGTGGGGGACTTCGCTGGATCATTGGATGCTGACAGCTCGCTCCAAGAGTATCTAGACAATCTTCCCAATATCTTGGCCGTCAAATCGATTCGTGAGCTGTCGAAATCGATCAAGAGGGCCCGAAAATTGAGCAAGCCGGTCATCTGGGGGATTGGCGGACACGTTATAAAGACGGGGCTTTCGCCGATCTTGATCGATTTAATGAAGCAAGGGTTTTTGACCGCGATTGCTTCGAACGGTTCGGTTTTGGTTCACGACACCGAAATCGCCTTAGAGGGATTTACCAGCGAAGACGTCGATGCAACGTTGGGCAAGGGTGATTTTGGGGCGGCGAAGGAAACGGGCGAGATCCTCAACAAGGCGGCATCGCGTGGGCAGATTGATCGAATTGGCCTCGGTGAAGCCGTATGCCGTGAGGTCGCCGGGCTTAAGCCGAAGTTTGCGGACTACTCGGTACTTTGTGAGGCATTTGACCGCAAAATTCCAGTTACGGCCCATTTGACCATTGGCGCTGACATCGGACACTTTCATGCCTCAGCAGATGGAGCCGCACTTGGTGAAACCTCCCATAGGGACTTTAAACTCTTCTGTTCACTTATCAATGAAATGAATGGAGGCGGCGTATATCTAAACTACGGGTCGGCCGTTACGCTTCCTGAGATATTCTTAAAAGCGATCACGATCAACCGCAATCTTGGTAACGAAGTTAAAGGAATTACGACCGCAAATTTTGATTTCATACAGCATTACCGTCCAAATACGAATGTTGTCCGGCGCCCCAATGCAAATGGGGCAGGCAAGGGATACTCGGTCACCGGACATCACGAATTGACGCTTCCTCTTCTTGCCGCCCACCTGGTTTGCGAAGGAAAAGACTGACCCACACTGCTCTTTTACCTAACGAGTAAGTGACAAATTCAATTTCTGAAAGCGCCTCTTGACAGTGCCTGAAGACCAGCTTATCTTAATGTGTATTGAAAATGAAAATCATTTTCAATAAGAAGCCTTTTTTAAGTATTAGTGTCAGTCAGTTAAGAGGTACGGCGCGATGAATAGATTTATATTTGGATTGTGTTTATTGTTTTGCGTTTGCTCGGGCGCACTCTCACAGAATTTAAGCGGAACAGTGAAGGATTCGAGCGGTGCGGTGATCGTAAACGCGGAAGTCTCGGCGACACGGGTCAAAACCTCCGAAAAGACGATCGCAAGAACCGATCGTTTTGGAGCATTTAGGATCGAAGGGTTAGGAACCGGAATCATAATTATCCGGGTTCGGGCCGATGGGTTCAAGACCCATTATTCGTCGGTCAACCTCAATGAGGGTGGTTCCGCGGATTTCATGCTTGAGCCTCGCAGCGTCGCGGAAACCGTTTCAGTTACTTCGACCTTTCTTGCAGGCTCCAACGAGAACCTGGAAAGAACTGCCGGAGCTATTCAGACGATCGGAAGAACCGAACTTGAAACAGCGAGGGTATTTAACTTCTCCGAAGCGCTGCGCCGGATAGCGGGTGTAAGTGTCAGAAATGAGGAGGGATTTGGGCTTAGGCCAAACATCTCGATTCGTGGTTCCAGCCCGACCAGATCAAGAAAAGTGTTAATTCTCGAGGATGGAATTCCGCTGTCTTATGCGCCATACGGGGACAATTCTTCATATTATCACCCGCCGATCGAGAGATTTAATTCTATCGAAGTGTTAAAAGGCTCGGGGCAAATAGAATACGGCCCCGTTACCGTAGCAGGGGTTGTGAACTACCTGACACCAAATCCACCGGAGAGGCGTACCATAACGATTAAAACGATTGGCGGAAATCGAGATTATTTTAATGGAAGTGTAGGTTACAGCGATAACATTGAGAGCACCGGTATCGTTTTAAATTACACCAGGAAACAGGGTGAGGGATCTCGCGAAAACCTTCGTTCCGGTGTAAATGACTTGAGCGCCAAAGTGATCCAAACGATTAATTCAAACAATATCCTGACGTTCAAATACAGCCACTTTGATGAGAGTTCACAATTGACGTATTCAGGATTGACCGAAGCCGAGTTTGCTGCTGATCCGCGTCAGAATCCTTTTTTGAATGACGACTTAGAGTTTTTCCGGGAAGGATTATCGGTGGCACATACAGCTGTATTAACAGCCACGACATCCTTGACGACGAATTTTTACACAAGCTACTTCTCGCGCGATTGGTGGCGCCAATCTTCAAATTCAGAGCAGCGGCCAAGCCGAATAAACTCGGATCCCGACTGTCGTGGTATGGCCGATTTAAGCACCACTTGCGGAAATCAGGGAACTCCCAGAGATTTCCGAACGATCGGTTTTGAACCAAGGCTAAACGCTCAGTTTGACTTGGGCGGTTTCAATAGCCAGTTGAATACCGGATTCCGTCTGCATTATGAGACACAAAACCGACGTAAATGGAATGGCTTTACCCCTGGTGCACGTGAGGACGGAAGCCAAATCACCGAGCGAAATTTACGCAATACGCTGGCATTTTCTACCTTTATCCAAAACCGCTTTATTTGGAAAAAGTTTTCTTTTACTCCTGGTTTGCGTATTGAGAATGTTCGTTATAAGCGATCAAACTTGCTGAATGGCGCAACTGGAAAAACAGATCTGACTCAGTTGATCCCAGGTTTTGGTGTCGCCTACAATCCGTTTAGCAATACGACGGTTTTTGCCGGCATTCACAGGGGATTCGCGCCGCCGAGCACATCGGATATTTTGACAAACAGCGGTGGAGTAGTTGATTTGGACGCGGAGTTGAGTTGGAATATTGAGATAGGCATCCGCACCCGCCCTGCTGAGGCCGTTTCGGTAGACGCCACATTCTTTCGAAATGATTATTCAAATCAGATAGTTTCGGCCTCGGTCGCCGGCGGAGTTGGATCGACCCGAACGAACGGGGGTGAAACGCTCCAGCAGGGATTCGAAATCAATTCGAGAATTGATTCGAACCGCATCTTTAGATCCGACTACAACATTTATTTCCAAAGCGCCTACACCTTCCTTGCAGCTGCCAGATTTGAATCCACTAGATTCAGCAGCGTGCCAGGGTATGAAAGTGTTCCAATATCAGGTAATCGTTTGCCGTATGCGCCCAAACACCTTTTGACCTCGTCGGTCGGTACAGTTTATCGCGGCTTCAACGCATTCATCGAGAATGTTTTTATTGGCGGTCAATTCTCCGACGACCTGAATACAATTAAGCCGACCGCAAACGGCCAGAGGGGCTTGATCGGCAGCCAGATGTATTTTAATGCAACTGCCAATTATCGGGTTGAAAGGATGAACTCAACATTTTTTGTAACGTCCAAGAATATTTTTGACCGCTTGTTTGTGGTTGATCGAACCCGGGGAATCTACCCAAGCAGTCCGCGCTTGATCCAGTTTGGTTGGAAATGGAACTTTGCCAAATAATTCTTTCTCTTCGGGCGGCAATGAATTAAAATAGGGAGCTATGGATACTGCAGCTGCAAAAGCCGCCAACTTAAGGGCGCGGTACGCTAGGTTTAGGAAGGAAAATCCTAAAGTTCGCATTCGTGACGCGGCGGTGACTCTCGGTGTCAGCGAAGGCGAGTTGTTAGCGACCGGGGTCGGCGACAATGTTGTTAAATTGAACAACGATTTTAAAGAACTGATGCGGGATCTGCACGAACTTGGACGGGTCATGGCCCTTACCAGAAATGACGAGATCGTTCATGAGAGAAAAGGCGTATATGAAAACGCCCGGACTGAAATGGCGCATGGAATGGCCTTGTTCGTAAATCCCGATATTGACCTTCGCATATTTACTAACTGTTGGCACTTTGGATTTGCGGCCGAGGTTGAAAATCCGCGCGGCACCTTGAGAAGTATCCAGATCTTCGATCAGGACGGAAGCGCTGTTCACAAGATCTATCTGACTGATCGGAGCGATGTGGATGCATACGATGCGTTAGTCAAGAAATTCAGTGCGGATGATCAAACGCGTGCACTAATTGTGACGCCTAAACCTGAGAAAAAAGCAGACAGGCCGGACGATGAGATTGATATTGAAGGCCTTCGTAAGGCCTGGGAAGGAATGAGGG
>JABDJV010000119.1 GCA_013003295.1 Pyrinomonadaceae bacterium
GCTCATTACCGATACCTTTGCATTCTGCGCCGAACAGGTCCCCAATTGGAACACGATCTCGATCTCGGGTTATCACATCCGCGAAGCCGGTTCGACCGCAGCCCAGGAGATCGCCTTTACCCTTGCCGATGCCATTGCATATGTCGACGCAGCGATCGCCGCCGGATTGGATGTCGATCAATTCGCTCCGAGGCTTTCGTTCTTTTTCAACTCGCACAACAACCTGCTTGAAGAGGTCGGTAAATTTCGCGCGGCACGCAGGATCTGGGCCCGTATAATGCGAGACCGATTTGGCGCAAAAGAAAAGAAATCTCTGATGCTTCGTTTTCATACCCAAACGGCGGGATCGACTCTGACCGCACAGCAGCCCGAAGTAAACGTAGTTCGTACTACTATTCAAGCGCTCGCGGCAGTTCTCGGCGGAACACAAAGTCTGCATACAAACGGAATGGACGAAGCATTGTCTTTGCCAACCAGGCAAGCGGCAAGAATAGCGCTTCGGACGCAGCAGGTAATCGCCCACGAATCGGGCGTCGCGGATATCGTCGATGCACTCGGCGGAAGCTATGCGATCGAGGAATTGACCTATAAACTCGAAGAAAAGGCGCTCGACTATATTGAGAAGATCGATGCGATGGGCGGAATGCTTAAAGCGATCGAAAGCGGTTATGTTCAGAAAGAAATCCAGGAAGCCGCTTACGATTACCAAAAAGCTGTGGAATCAAAGGATGCAATCGTCGTCGGCGTAAACAAATTTGAGACCCGGGAAGAGGAGACCATTCCGATCCTAAAGGTCGATCCGGCGATCGAACGCGGCCAGGTCGAAAGAGTTCGGGCAGTTCGCGAAAAACGGGATTCTTCAAAAGCCGAAAGCGCCCTTTCAAACCTCGCGGAAGCTGCGGCCAATGACGAAAATATGCTTCCCAGGATCCTCGATTGCGTCGAAAACTATGTCACAGTAGGAGAAATCTCACACCGGCTTCGAAAAATTTGGGGTGAATATGAGGAAGCCGTTACTATTTAGTCTTCTGTCTATTGATTTTACAGTCGCAGCCCGGACATTTTTTTAGTGACAAACATTGTTTTGTTATGTTAGCCTAGTTATTGAGTAGCCAAATTACTCAAACACACCTTTCTCACTCCCGCTCACAATCAAAAAGCATTCTTTTCAGAGAATACAATGAAACATTTAAACGACTATTTAGAGCAGTTCGTATCTGCAAGTGCGAGCGAATTACGGCTTGAACCCAACAATAAGCCATATTTGATAACATCCGGCGGCAATAAAGATGTAGCCCCGGCCCCTTTAAACGGCGCACAGATCAATACGATCATTTTTTCGCTGATCCCGCCTGACGTAAAAAAAGATCTGCCAAACAAGGACGAAGTGAAATTTACACATCCGCACACGCAAGGCAGCTTCGATTTCTCGGTAAAGAAATCACCGACCGGTTTTAACGTCGTCGTTACCCGGGCTGAAAACGGCGCACCCGCTATTTCGACTCATGACGCTGCCGAAATTCCTGAGCCCGTGGCGACGCTCGAACCGAACGATATGCCAAAGTCGCCTGCCAGCGCACAAAATATTGAGATTGAGACGATCGAGATCGAAACTACTCAACCCCCCGAACCGGCTCCACCCGCAGCTGAGCCGCTTCAGAATCAACCGGTGCAGAATGTGTCAGAACCAATTATCGAAACGTTTGAACCAATTCAGCAAGAGGTTCCGGTGGTAGAGGTACAGTCTGCTCCAGCGCCTTCTGCACCAGCGCCAAGTCCGGCAGCAAGTCTAGCCGGCTCAAAAGACACCTCAAAAATGGATGCGCTCTTTAAGAAAATGGCCGAGATCGGATCTTCCGACCTCCATATGAGCGTATCCGTGCCCCCGATGATCCGTTTGGACGGCAAAATGGCAACACTCGACAAAAGCGCGCCGGCACTAACCGCCGAGACGATGAAAGAGATGCTTACGTCGATAATGCCTGATAAAAATATTCGAGAATTTGCAGAGCGAAACGATACCGACTTTGCTTATGAAATTCCTGGTCTTGCCAGATTCCGGGCCAACATCTTTATGGACAGGAAAGGGATGGGCGGAGTCTTCCGGATTATTCCATCGGACATTCTGACCGCGGAAACTTTAGGCCTTTCAAAACATATTCTGGACCTCTGCGACCTTTCAAAAGGTCTCGTCGTTGTCACCGGACCGACGGGTTCCGGTAAATCAACCACGCTTTGTGCAATGGTCGATCACATCAATAAGAACCGCGAGGATCACATTATTACGATCGAAGATCCGATCGAGTTTACACACGAAAACAACAAATGCCTGGTAAACCAGCGCGAAGTTCACAATCACACAGACTCCTTTAAAGACGCTCTAAGAGCGGCTCTTCGTGAGGACCCTGATATTTTGCTTGTCGGCGAAATGCGTGACCTTGAGACCATTTCAATCGCGATAGAAACGGCTGAAACGGGTCACCTCGTATTCGGAACGCTTCACACGACCACCGCCGCTTCGACGATTGACCGAATCATCGATCAGTTCCCTGCAGACAGGCAGCAGCAGGTGCGAGTTATGCTTTCTGAATCTCTCCGAGGTGTGATCGCACAGACTCTGCTTCCAAAGATCGGCGGCGGACGGATCGCTGCTCTCGAGATCCTAATCGTAACGCCAGCGATCTCCAACCTGATTCGCGAAGGAAAAACCTTCCAAATCCCATCCGCAATGCAAACCGGAAAAAACAAGGGAATGGTAATGCTCAATGACGCGCTGATGGATCTCGTTAATAAGGGCTTAGTTGAGCCAAAAGACGCCTACATCAAAGCCGTCGATAAAGCTAATTTTGAAGTATTATTAAGCAGAAACGGAAAGAAAATTTAATTGGGTCAATCTTTCTACTTTTTACGACGGGCTTTATTGCCCGTCATTTTTTTTGTTCGCGGTTTGGCAAAGAATGAAAATCCTTTTACTCTAAAACGATAATAAAGTTGAGGAGATATTAATTAAAGATGAAGGAAATTACCGTTACCGAACTCAAAGCAAAAATGGATGCCGGGGAAGATATTGAGCTTATCGACGTACGCCAGCCGAATGAATTCGAATTCGCCAAGATCGAGGGTGCAAAATTGATTCCACTGGGCGAAATAATTGCCCGAAAAGACGAGATCGATTCGTCAAAAGAGATTGTTATGCAGTGTAAATCGGGAGGCAGAAGCGCACGTGCAATTCAGGCCCTCCAGGCATCGGGATTTGAAGGCGACATGGCAAATCTTGTCGGCGGAATTTTGGCGTGGTCGGATCAGATCGATCCGAGCGTTCCAAAATACAACTGATTACAAATTATACAAATGGAAAGCGGTTTAGAGGCGGACTTGTCCGCCAATCGTCATAGATTTCCAACACTGATCGGGCAAGCCCGATTCTAAACCGATCATCAATAGAAACATATAAATTCCCAGAAAATGAGATTCAACCGGTTTAGAGGCGGACTCGTCCGCCAATCGTTGTAATCTACCAACTCTCATCGGGCAAGCCCGATCCATATCCGATCGACCAACCTTTGTAAATCGAGAAATATTGACAAGTTATTGAGAAATAAGTTTAATGTTTAAAGTCCTTAACAATCTGTATTGAATCCAAAAATCTAAATCCGAATCTGGAAAGAGCTGACTTTTTTTAGTTTTCCATGCACTTTCCGTAGTCGAAACATGCAGTAAGACATAATGGGAGAGACTTATGTTGAAATTTTACACTACTATTTCAAACACGATCCGGCATTCATCTTTGGTCGCGACGAAGTGCGCTGCTTTAGCAATTGCGATATTCGCTCTAACCGGCATTGCAAATGGTCAAAGAAACCTCGCGATCGGAAAAATAACTAAACAGTCGAGCACCTATGGTTCCGGCGGCGACTCGTCGCGCGCGGTTGATGGAATCAGAAATGGAAATTTCTTCAGGAAATCCGTTACGCACACAAACGAACAAAAAGGCGCGTGGTGGTATGTCGACCTCGGGGCGATTTATAACATTAGTGAAATAAGGATCTATAACCGGACAGATTGCTGTCTGGATCGCTTGAAGGATTTCCGTATTGTGGTCTCGGATAGACTTCCGTCTTCAACCGTCAGAGGAACGCCATTCGGATACATTCAGTCGACAAAGACGAGTCCGATCATACTAAAGAACAATAAGCGTGGTCGATATATAACCATTTATAAAAACACGAGAGGAATTCTTTCCCTAGCTGAAGTCGAAGTATATGGAACTCCTGTTTCTTTAAATACCGGTACAAGCCGAGTAAGGACCAGGCCAACTCCCCGTCCGCGAATAACTCCAAAACCGCGTGTAAATTCAGTTGCCTCCAACGCAAGATCACGTGCTTACCGCGAACAGCAATGTTTCAGTATGGTTCAAGGCAAAGTTGCTTATAACCGACAAGGAAATAAACGTTGGAATCCAGTGAACATCCGACGACTTTGCAGTCAGACAAAAAATCCTGCCGGAACCGTCGCGTGCTTTCGATCGGAGTTCACAAAGATTAATGATTGGGCGAGGGCTGTGCAGATTTGCCAGAATCGGTTTAGAAATGCGGTTTCTAACTCGAGCTCGCGCACGAAAAGTATTGATCAAAATTCTCGAGTTAACAGCAACTCGATTCTCCAAAAGTTCGATTTGCGTGATGCTTATTTTGTTGTTGAAAGTGACGACGATGGATCAACAACTCCCGCGATTTTTGGGACCGTAAATCTTAGATTATTCAAAGACGGAAGAGAGATCAGAAGATGGCAGCTATTTTCAAGATCCTCAAGAGCAGGTTCACGAGTAATTGCCAGAGAAAACCAAAGGATTTCGCTCAAATTACGTGACTCAATCAGCATTCCACAAAACGAATTATCCAGACACTCATTAAGACTGGACATCCGACTATCTGACTATGACGCGAGCAGCTCAAACGATTTATTGGGTAATACGTCGATTATAAAAAGACTTGATCAGGTTGGAAGCCGAATCGTTGAAGTTGCTAAAGTTTTGACCGGTGAAGGCCGGGTAAGGGTTGGATATTCCGTTTCAGGGCTTAAAGCAGGACAGTTCCCAGTAAGGGTAAATTCACAGTTGGGTGTTTCTTTTAGTGATCGAAATGCTCCGGAATCTTGGTTGTTGAGGCTTACGAAAGGCTGGATGCGTTTTCTTCCTGATAATACGTTGGTGGAGAATATCTCGATTCCCGGCACACACGATTCAGCCGCGACGTATTCACCAACTCCGTTTGAAGCTTCGTGGACAATTGCGCAGTCCTGGACAGTCAAAGAGCAATTAGACGCGGGAATCCGGTATCTTGATATTCGTGTGAGGAGAACCGGAACGTCTTTTGCTATCCATCACGGCCCTGTGTTCCAAAGGAAGATGTTCGGTGATGTGTTAAACCAAGTTTCCGCTTTTTTGAGGGCCAATCCAACGGAAACTGTAGTCATGCGTTTGAAAGATGAACATACGGCTCAAGACGGGAGCAGCTCGTTTGAAGAGATATACAAGAGCTATGCTTCCCGGTATGGGGGCCTTATTTACAGCCCTACGAACGCTCATCCTAAATTAGGCGAGGTGAGGGGAAAAATATTCTTGCTATGCAACGATAAATGTAATTCGAACGGGACAATGTTTAGCCAAGCCACCCTTCAGGACAAGTATGAAGTTGCATCCGACAGGGAGTTGAGGGAAAAGATACGCCTGATTAACCAGAACTTTGCAAAAGCAAGCAGGTCAACTAACGGTTGGTATTTAAATCACTTGAGCGCAACAGGCCTAAACGCTAATGAGTTAGGAAGTGCGGGGGCTTTCTTCGGGAAGAAATTGTTTACGATATCGCAGATAGCAAAGAGTACAAATCGATACTTTAACCAAGAATTAAAGAGATATGAAAATGTTAATCGAAAACTAAAAGCCGGCGTTATTATCGCCGATTTTCCTGGTGAAGATTTGATCTATCGGATCATTAAGACGAATTTCGCTAAGTAGCTTTTGGTTGAATTATTAACCGCCGTCACACCACATCAGTTTATTGCAGGAAAAGTTGGCATTTAGTTTAGAGGCGGACTCGTCCGACAATCGTCATACATTTCCAATGCTGATCGGGCAAGCGCGATTCTAAACCGATCATTAGTAGAAATATATCAATTTTCAGAACATGAGATTGAATTGGATTAGAGGCGGACTTGTCCGCCAATCGCTATAATCTACCAACGCTCATCGGGCAAGCCCGATTCTAAACCGATCATTACCAGGAATGAATCAATTTTTAGAAAATTTAGCTTCAACCGGTTTAGAGGCGGACTTGTCCGCCAATCTCTTTAATTTATTAACGCTGATCGGGCAAGCCCGATTCTAAACCGATCATTACCAGGAACGAATCAATTTTTAGAAAATGAGACTCATTCGGTTTAGAGGCGGACTCGTCCGCCAATCGTCGTAATCTACCGACGCTCATCGGGCAAGCCCGATCCGTCCAATGTTCATTGCATAAACTCAAAAAGGATAAGTCAATTATGAAAAAGCCTATATCAAGTTTAATACTCGTATTTCTTGCGACGTGTTCAATTAATGCACAAGCGATACCGGATAAAGTCAAAGATTATCTGAACACCAAATACGATGCTCAAGAAAGCGGCAACTGGCAGGGAATGCCCGATGAGTGCGGCGATTCAAAGGTTTGGTCGGAGACCGCCGATTTTAATGGTGACGGGCAAGCCGATCATCTGGTTAGATTTATAACCGGCAAGAACACTACGGCATTGCGCTTAAATGTGGTCGTATTTATCGCCAAAGACGGCGGATTTGTGCCGGCGCCTATCATTGATGACGGGCCCTACAATGAACGTCTGGGGAGTTTCGTAATGAAAAGCGGAATGGAAATAAACCCCGGCCTCGGCGAAGAGGGTGAAGGCCCGATGGTGGTGCTGAAAAATGACGGCGTGATGATTCAGATTTGTGAAACGGATAACGCGGGAGTTTATATTTACGACAATGGCGAAATGAAACTCGTCAGAGAAGTTATGCAGGAAAAAGCGGATGATTCTTCGTCCGCGTCGCTTCCCGAAACCATCAAAAGCGTACTCAATAAACAATACGCGGGCTGGACCAAAGCACCGAAAGGAGAGTTGTGCGGCGAGAAGAATTTGTTTGAAACCGGAGATTTTGACGGCGATGGCAAGACGGATTACGCGGTTCACTTCATGACCAAAGACAAAGCCGGGAAACCGCGACTGCTCCTCTTTGCATTTATCGATCGCGGCAGTTATTTCAAAGCAAAGAAGGTTTCCGAATCGAGCGATTCGAATGATTTCCCGCAAATGTCTTTTTCGACGATCAAAAAGGGCGAATCGGTGTTCACCGGAGAAGCGGAAGGTGACTTTGTGATTCTCAACCGCGATGTGATCCGGGAGTACCTTTGCGAAACCGATGCAGCAAAAACCTTTGAGTACAAAGACGGAAAATTCAGCGAAATGGATTTATACAGTCCATAAAACTTCAAGAAATTGTCTTTAGCTGGCAACGAGTGCAGAGTATTCATTGTTGCCAAGGCAATCCCGGAGTTATTTACTTCAATACGTTGACTCTTCCACCTGCTCCGTGCAGGCAACCGATGATCTGATTATCTCCCGGTTTTCCAGCGTGATAATGATACCCAATATTCTTAACAGTGTGTCCGCCGCATTGGTCTAAACCCTCGGTTGCATTGCCTTCTTTATCGAGTCGGGAATAAATTCCGAAGCCGTCCAGAGCATAGCCGAGAAGGGGCGAATGCTTTTCTTTTTGTTCGGCTTCCTTGGTACATCCTTTTGCGGCGTGATAATGATAGCCCTCGTTCGGATTAACGTGTCCTCCGCAATCATCGAGCGGAGCCAAAGTGTGCGCGTCTAATATTGCGTCAACGGGAGCCGGCGGATCGAATCTCACACCGTTTAATGCTAATCCAAGCGGTTGTCCACGGCCTCCACCGCCTCGTCCTGGAGGTGGTCTTTCGCCTCTCGGGGGTCGAGGAGGTCTTTCGCCTCTTGGCGGTCTGCGACCCAATTGAGAAATGTTCTTTTTATAGATCGGAGTGATCGGAATCAGGTAAGTCGTTTTGAAATCCTTATAAAATGTAGGCGAACATTCAACGCAATAATTGTTGAATTCTTCAGCGACATCCGGTTTCGCCGCCGCTTCGCAGGCTTGTTGTGATTTTGTTACTCTAACCGTGCCATCATCCCGATAGAGTTTCCACACCGGGTCGTTGTAAAACTTATCCAGATTAGCTATAAACTTGCCGTCAACATCAAAAATTTCTCCGTCTCTAAACCAGATTCCGCCTTTATCCTTGCCATCATCGATTCGTTCGGGACACCACGGACCCATCTTGTGTTCTTGCGGTTCTCCTTTAACCACAACTTTGTAACACGTGGATTTTGTTCCATCCGAAAGCGTACAGTCTTCTGTTGCAATTTCACTTAAAAGGTTTTCTTTTAGGAAAAGTGACGGATCAACAGGCGTAACCTCGACGTTCGCAGCAGGACTTTTTGAAGTGCTTGGTACTTCTTTTTTGTCATCGTTGTCGCAGTTACCTTGGAACCCGACAACAAAGAAAAACAGTATGACGCTTATTAAAATAGTCATTTTAGTTTTCATATTGCGACTCACAGATTGTTATCTTCCGATAAAGTATTTAATCACAATGATGCACAACTAATCACGGCAGTAATTATCACGAATTTCAGTGCTTTGATAAGAGTAAGTGTAGCAAAGGATGTTAGATCAATAAAAATGATTCGCGATGCGATTTACTCATATTGCATCTATTTGATAGTGATAGTTTTTCTAAGTCTTATATCTTCGGCGGAGCTGCCGATCATGATCTCGAAGGTACCCGGTTCAACAACATATTTCATATCTTTATCCCATAAACCAAATTCGTTGATGGGAATGGAAAATTTTACTGTTACGGTTTCGTTTGGGCTTATCTCTACCTTTTTGAATTCTTTCAACGCCTTTACGGGAGTAGTAACCGAGCTGATCTTGTCATTGATATAGATTTGAATAACTTCTTTTCCCGTTATCTTTCCTGAATTTTTTACCTTTACGGATAGTTTTACTTCTCCGTTTAAGTCAAGTTTTGAATCTTGCACCTGTAGATCTGAATATACAAATTCCGTATAACTCAATCCGTGTCCGAAAGGAAACAGGGGGTCGGGCGTTGAAAAAACATAATCTCTTCCGGGTTTTTCCGGACTGCCCGGTTTTTTATAAAACCCTCTCCCGGATGGTTTGTGATTATAAAATACAGGAATATGACCGGCACTTTGGGGAACGCTGACGGTTAGTTTTCCGGATGGATTCACTTCTCCGAATAAAACTCTGGCAACAGCATTTCCACCCTCTTCTCCCGGATACCACGCTTCGATAATGGCGGGAATGTGCTTTTTTTCCCAAGGTATCGTGTATGCTCTGCCGTGAACCATAACCAACACGATCGGTTTTCCCGTTTTGTAAATTGCCTGAATCAATTCCGACTGCACGCCGGGAGGGTTTAGCGATGTTCTGTCAAAACCTTCTCCGCTGGTTGGATAATCATTCGGAATGTCTTTGCCCCAACCGACTCCAGACAGAGTGCTGCTTGTGCCGCCGATCACCAAAACGACCACATCGCTCTTTTTTGCGGCTTTAACAGCCGCCGGAATCTGACCTTTGTCATCTCCGGTAATATTTGCTCCTTTCGCATAATTTATTTTGAGCTTATCTTTGGTCAGATTCTTTATGCCTTCTAAAATTGTAACGCCTGATTCATTGTCTTTTCTGGCACTGTAATCGCCGTATTGCACCTGATCGGCATTTGGACCGATAACGGCGATGGAATTTAATTGTTCAACATCTAACGGCAGCTGTTTATTTTCATTTTTAAGCAAAATAATCGATTCTTCAGCTATTTCGCGTGCCAAATTTACGGCTGCAGCAGTGTGGATCAGATCGGAAACTTTTGCGGGAGCATTATAAGGTCTATCGAATAATCCGGCTTTAAATTTGGCGGTCAAAATATTACTCACCGCCTGATCGATCAGGGCTATATCGATTTTTCCCGATCTTACTAAACCGGGTAATTCGGAATAGGCAAAACTTTTCGGAGCCTCAAGATCAATTCCAGCTTCGATAGCGGCTATCGCGGTCGCGGCTTTATCCTCGGTTACTTTGTGAAAATAATTGAGCATTGCGATCGCTTCATAATCCGAAAAAACGTATCCCTTGAACCCAAGCTCACCTCTTAAAATATCTTTCATCAGATACATATTCGAATGAAGCGGTATGCCGTTAACTTCATTGTAAGCGGGCATAATTGCATAGATATTGGCTTCCTGAATTGCTTTTTTAAATGGATAGATATGCAGATCCCTTAAATCCCTCGGTCCTAAATTGTTTGGTCCGAGATTGATCCCGGCGAACGGCGAACTGTAAGCCACAAAGTGCTTCGCCGTGCACATTAATTTATTCTCGGGGATTTTCGTTTTTGTGATCAAAGGATCGCCCTGCATTCCTATGACAAAGGCTTTTCCCATTTCGGCGACATGAAAAGGGTCTTCGCCGAAACTTTCTTCAAATCTTCCGTATCTTGGATCCCTGGCCAGATCGAATATCGGCGATAACGCCTGATCAACTCCGGAAAGACTGGCTTCTTGGGCGATAACCGCTCCCATTTTTTTAATCAAATCGGGATTCCAAGTGCTGCCCTGAGCAATAGTCTGCGGAAAAATAGTTGCCCCAAACGCCAATTGCCCATGCAGGCATTCGGCTATTTGGATTGCAGGGATTCCGAGTCTTGTATTGTTACGTAAATAGTCGTCGGCAGCTTCGGAAAGTCTGGAGATTTCGTCAACACCGATAAAAGGACTTTCTAAAGTACCGATGCTTACCCCTTTAAATAAAGCGTCTAAAGATTCCCGGCTTACCTTTCCATTTTTGTCCAAATCCAGCTTGCTCAGACTGAGCATATTCATCTGAGAAACTTTCTCTTTAAGAGTCATTCTTCCCAAAAGATCTTTTACCCGAACGTCTACCGACACACGGCTGTTTTTGTATGGCGATTCCTGCTTGCTGATCTCTTGAGCAATGCCTATTGTTACTGTTAGAAAACAAAATATAACTGTTAATATTGGCTTCATAACGTATACAGATGAATTCAGTGATCTTTTTTCGCGTTCAGAGTTCAAAATTCAGTTTGCGTTTTCGCTGGGTTCTGTTGACATAATAACAAAAGGACTCCTGGCTTTGGCCAATCTAATTTTGAATAAAGTCCTTTTAGCTTTAGCTGAAGCTCGAAAGATGACCGATTTTTTTTATTATTTCGGCTAAAGCCTTTACTGTCTTCTATTTAATCCCACGAGTTAAAACTCGTGGCAATTCATAAAAACCCTAATGTAAAAAAATCGTAATTGGTTTCCGAAGATACAAAGTACCAATAAAATGAATAATCTTTCCAAAATCATCAGCGTACTTTTTTCCTGTTTCGTAGTAAGTATTTCAGCTTTCGCTCAATCCGCAAATGATTGGGAAAATCCTGAAGTGTATCAGCGTGATCAGGTTTTGCCGCACACCAACTTAATGCCTTTCAATACGCGGGAGGAAGCACTAAGTCTCGATAAAAAGTCGTCTCCAAATTTTATTAGTCTAAATGGTGTCTGGAAATTTGATCTCTCCGAAACCCCGGAGAATGCTCCGGTAGGTTTTTATCAGGATAGTTTTGACCGCACAAAATGGGACGAAATAAAAGTGCCTTCAAATTGGGAAATGGAAGGTTTTGGTCATGCCAAATTTAGAAATATCGGTCAGCCGTATCGCACGAAACCGCCCTTTGTCCCGAAAGAATATAATCCGACAGGTTCTTATTACAGATTATTTAATCTGCCTGAAAATTGGAAAGAAAGGCAACATTTTCTGCATTTTGAAGGCGTCCAATCTGCCGCTTATGTTTGGCTCAATGGAAAAAAAGTAGGCTATAACCAGGGAGCGATGGAGCCTGCCGAATTTGATATTACTCCCTACTTGAAAGATGGAGCGAACAGCATTGCGGTTCAGGTGCTTCATTACAGTGATGGTTCTTATTTAGAAGATCAGGATACTTGGAGGCTAGCGGGTATTTATAGAGATGTCTATATCTTTTCAACGCCGAAAACCCATATTCATGATTATTTTATTACAACTGATCTGGATGAAAATTATAAAGATGCAACATTAAATATCGAAGCATTTGTCACCCGATTTAAAGAAGAAAACTCAAGAGATTACTCGGTTCGTGCAAGTATATTTGACGATAAAAGAAGACAAATTTTTACCAAAGTGTTAAACAAGTCTGGGCAGAGCGACACCGCAGAAACATTTCAAAAATATTCCGGCTCCTTTTTAGTTGAAGATCCAAAAAAATGGTCAGCCGAGCATCCGAATTTATACACACTGACACTGGAACTACTCGATGAGAACAAGAAGACCCTAGAAGCATTCAGTCATAAAACGGGCTTTAGAGAAGTCGAGGTAAAAAACCAAGCCGTTTATGTAAATGGTATGCCTATAAAATTTAATGCGGTCAACAGCCATATGATGCACCCGAAAACCGGGCATGCGATGGATGTGGAAACGATGCGAAAGGATTTGATTTTGATGAAGCAATTCAACATCAATGCTGTCCGGACAAGTCATTATCCGCCAAATGTGGAATATCTCGATCTGGCTGATGAACTCGGAATGTACATTATTGACGAAACAGGAAATGAGGCTCACAGCAATATTCAACTCTCGAGCCAGCCTGAATGGAAAGAGCAGTATTTGGACAGGATAAGAAAAATGGTCTACCGGGATCGAAACCATCCGTCAATAGTGATCTGGAGTGCCGGAAATGAAAGCGGTCCGGGCGAAAATATTTGTGCATCGATTGCCCTTGGAAAGCGAATAGATCCAAGCCGTCCGGCATGGATGTACGGCGGCAACAGGGACGAAAATCCGGACACAAACCCGATCAAATGCGAAGATATTGTTGGTCCACGATATGTTACGCCATTTATGCTCGAAAAGCGTTTTGCATTGTCGGATGATCCGAGACCTTCGTTTATGGATGAATATTTATCCGTTGCCGGAAATGCACTTGGCGGATTGGATGAATACTGGGAGCTTATCTACAAATATCCGCGTCTTACAGGAGGTGCCATCTGGGACTGGGTTAGTCCGGGAATCGATGCCCGTTGGAGAACCACGCCCGATGATTCGCCAAATAAAATAACCGCTTCATTAATGAACAAGGCACTTATTACAGACGGTAAATTTGGCAAAGCTCTGTATTTAAGCGGTCATGACGATTGGCTTGAAGTATATCGCGACAAGAATCTGGATATTTCCGATGACCGTTTGACGCTTTCGTTTTGGGTTAAGCCAGAAAAATATAATGGGGACGCTTATTTCATTACAAAAGGAAATTATCAATACGGCATCTGGCAGCCAAACGCTTCCAAAATTCAGTTTTATCTTTATACAAACAAGAAAAATTTTGTCGAAGCCGAACTTCCCGATAATTGGGTGGGCAATTGGCATCACGTTGCGGGATTATATGATGGCGAAAATTTAACGCTTTTTGTCAACGGCAAAAAAGTGGCTTCCGCCAAATGCAAGGGCACAATCGTCAACGGACCATATCCCGTAAACGTCGGGAAATCCGCTGAAATAGTTGATAATCACTTAGGTTATCTGACACATACCACGATTGATAATGTCAGAATTTTCAACCAAGTAATATCTGCCGAAAATTTAATAAGCAACAACGAAAACTTAAAAAAATCTGCATCTCTCTGGCTCGATTTTGAAACAGTCAGGGATGAATCTCATTACTACAGTGTCGGTTTGCCGGGAAGGACTTACGGATTGGTTTTTCCGAATAGAAGGATTCAGCCGGAATTGTGGCAATTGAAAAAATCGCCGCAGCCCGTCGAGATCAAAATGCTGGACTTGGGAGTCGGGAAAGTTGAAATTTCTAATCGTTTTGGTTTTACCGATCTAAGTGACCTGGACGGTACTTGGAGTTTTTTGGCCAACGGAGAAAAAATAGAATCAGGTTCATTAAAAATCGATCTGGAGCCTCTGAAAAAGAAAAGTCTCATAATTCCATATCAAACCAAAAATCTAAACGAAGCCACGCATTATGTTTTAGAGGTAAATTTTGCTCTTTCGGAAGACAAAACCTGGGCAAAAAAGGGACATGAAATAGCCTGGGAGCAATTTGAATTCCCCTTTGTCGAAAAGAAACCGGAAACTACCGGCAGCGATGGTATTTCTATTAACGAAAATTCAAATAGTATTGAATTTAAAGGAGAGGGTTTTACCTATACATTTAGCAAAGATAATGGTCTGCTTTCTTCGCTGATCTACAAAGAAAAAGAATACTTAAAACAAGGACCGAAATTTAATATATGGCGGGCACCCCTTGCCAATGAGTTGGACGCCTGGGGCACATTTTTCACCTCAATCGGACATCAAGCGGAAGGAATGGGGCGAAATATGTCGAACGGCTGGTATTCTTTGGGCCTAAATGATTTGGAACATACGGTTGCATCTATCGAAATCATCAAAAACGAGAAATATGCAGGACTAAAAGTTGTCATCCTTGCCACCTGTAATAACGACGCGACGGGATTTTTAAACAAATTCAAATACACCATTACTTCAGACGGCGAAATAACTCTAACTACCAAATCCTCACCTGCCGGAGAATTCACGCACTGGATTCCGAAGATCGGTTTGCAGCTTAAATTGCCAGACACTTTCGAAAACATAAAATGGTATGGAAGAGGTCCTTTTGAAACTTATCCAGACAGAAAAACGGGAGCAAAATTCGGAAGCTACGAAACTACCGTAAAGGATGATTATGTCCCCTACATTATTCCGCAGGATTACGGCAATAAAACCGACGTCTATTGGGCTTCTATCAGCGACAAAAACGGCTACGGTTTATTCATAAAAGGAGATCAAACTTTCAACAAAAGTCTCCACATTTACGATACGGATAATTTAACCAGAGCATATTACAGAAGGCAATTAAAAGAGGTGAATTATGTAGCCCTAAATCTTGATCATAAAACATCAGGAGTAGGCGGCACCGCCATTTCTATCTTAAATAAATACAGAGTTTTGCCAAAAGAATACGAATTTACGTTTTATATAAAACCTTTTTTGGATAGGTAGGACCCCGGACGTCCGCAGGGGACCAACTGCGAAACCAGGTTTTTTGACATAAGGTTTATGGATTGCCAGTGAGTTTGACCTTTAACTCTCCTCCTTTCAAAGGAGGAGTGGCAGCCGCTTTGGGCTGACGAGGTGGTTGTTCTTAGCTGACGAAGTGGTTTTTCTTTTGATAGACAAATGAGAAGATCAAGCTTGAAACCAACCACCCCACCGACGAAGCGTCGGCACCCCTCCTTTATTAAGGAGGGGAGTTTAAAGTCCACTTATTTTTCTTCAACTGTCACCCTGCAAAGTATCGTGTTAGAAGATTCCAAATCATCTCCCCAAATGAGTCTTGCATTTGAATCCCACTTGATCGAATCGTATCCGCCTTTAGGGCTGACCTGATCCGCCGAAAATACAGAAGCCGGTTTCCAGTTCGAATCGTCAAAATCCTGTTTCTTCCATCCTTCCGGCTCCGGCGAGGACTCAAACTCGCAGGGCTTTGTGCCGGCAACCGGAGAAGATTCTTTTTCACAAGATTTATCCAGAGGCGCTTCGTGAATAACACTACATTTGAAATTTTCGTTGGAAACAGCGACAATTTTGCCGCTCGATACATCGGTCATTTGCATAATGAAACCGCCGTCTCCCATTTGCTGCCGACGGGAGCCAATATACTCAAGTCCTGTGTCATTTTCCTTGAAGTCTTTCAACACAAAATTAAGCGTCAAAGGATATTCGCCAACGAATGTAAAAGTTTCGGAATTAAAAGAACGCTCGGTCGTGATCGGCACAGAATCTTCTTTGATATGCTTTTCGCCGAGATAAAACGAAAACCAATTATCCGCCCAAACTTGAGCTTTAATTTCGACCTGTCCATCTTTCAATTCGATGCGTTTCTCGTTCGTTTGAGAACAAGCGTGTCCAACCAAAATTAAGATGAAAAATAAACTTGCGATGGCTGATATTCTAAGAATTTTCATAGTGATTTCCTCAACATTTTAGCTGGAGCGCCGTCAGTCTCCAGGTTCTGTTGATATTTCATCAATTGCCACTAGCTTTAGCTAGTGGACTATTTTAAGAACTTCCTTTTGGCTTTTAGCCAACCTAGAAAAGATAGAAAAATCATCTTGGCTTTAGCCGAAATTACGCTGAAGCGACAAGGATGATTGTTATTTCAAAATAGTTCGACTAAAGCCTGTAAACTCCTGTACTTGACACCACTAGCTGAAGCTAGTTGCAAGTTATAATACAAGAAATGCCATCAAACCCTAGTTTTCGGGCTATCGCACTCGTAAACGCGACTTATGACCGGCGTTCCGGGTCGGGCCCCTTGCTCGTTAAACATTTGCCGATTTCCTCAAGGATATTTTTTTTCAAAGGACTCTTATTTTTGCTTTTGTTTGGCTATTTTAATTCGCACATCCGGCTTATATTTTTTCCTATAATCCAGTTTTAATTTCTTATCTTTTTCTTCGCGGACGATGCTGATGTTCAGATCGTGCTTTCTGTCATCAATCTCTTGCGGATAAAAGCCGAGCAGATACTGATTTTGCATTTCAATATTAATACGCTTAAAAATTTCGGATAGATTAGCACTATTACGAAATCTTTGGGATTCAGCATAGCCGCCGCTTCTGCTGGACAGTTTTTCAATTGCCGCTTGTCCAAGTTTAGAGTCTTCAAGGTCAATGATTTTCGGCTCGTTCTCCGAATTTATATCGGCAAACCCCCATTCTTCCTTATCATTTAGAATCACTGCATAAATCTGAACATTAAAGCTGTTGACTTTTTTTCTCAGAGACTTATAGCTGTGATGACTAAAATGATCATTCCCGTCCGAAATTATCAGCAACGCCTTCTTTTCATTAGTTTGCTCCTGCAATTTTTCGCTCGTCAGAAAGATCGCATCATAAAGCGAATTGGGTTTTCCCTTTATTTTTGAGGCAAGATGTTTATCGACCTGCTCAAGTGTCGGAATAAAATCTGTGGTGAAACTGCCGTTTTCATTAAAGACGGTAATATTAAATCTGTCCCTATCCCGCAGTCCTTTGGTGAAGTCTTCTAAAGATTTAAGGATCGTTTTGGTTCGATCGGAAGTTGTCGGGTGCAGATCATAAACTATACCGAACGAAATAGGGGTTTCTTCCATAGAAAAAATTGAAATTTCCTGCTCCTTGTTGTCGTCGAGCAATTGAAACTGTACTTTTTTCAAGCCCTTCACATATTTGCCGTCCGTATCTCTAACGCTCACTCCAAGCGTGATCAAAGTCGTATCTACTTTGATTGTTTCTTCGTCCTGAGCAAATAAAGCGTTAGTAGCGAGTAAAATCAAACCAATCAGTATAAATATGAATGCATTTCTCATGAATACCTCCTACTTGTCTCAAAATATAAATGACAAGAGCTTTCTTAACCTTGTTATTCTCTTGTGTAAAATATTTTACGAGGTTTTAGATATGATTTATGCGATGACTTTGTAAGTTTGTGTAAAGAATTGTAATGGGTTTTGCTCAGTAGAATCTGACAATTAATGGGCGTAATCTTCTCATCTTCGAGCTGTTACCTTAGTTCGTCACCGCATCCCAGGCGATATCAAAAACCGTTTCCATGTGCTTTTTTGTCAGTTTAAAGTCTTCGCTGAAATGTTGTTTGAGCAAGATTTTAAGCGGCTCAAACGTAAAAGCAGCAAATATTTCTAATGGAATATCCTTTAGAACCTTCTCGCTTTTCCCTCGCTGAAAAATATCCAGCATCGGCTGAAAATAGCGCAGGCTTTCTTCTTTGCTGATGCCGTCAACGAGCGGCGAATTGGCGAATTGTTCGCCGAACGAAAAGTTTATAGGATTTTTCTTGGCGTATTTATAAAAATTATACCAGACGGTTTTGATATATTCCTTTACCGACATTTCTTCTTTCACGCCGTTGAGGAGTTCGCGGCTTGTTTGCTCTTTTACATACAGATAAATTTTATTGAGAAGGTCTTCCTTGTTCTCAAAATAAACGTAGATCGTTGCAGGCGAAACATCTGCCGCTTTGGCGATCTTCGACATCGAAGTATCAGCAAAACCTTTTGTCGTGATCAATTCGATCGCTGCATCGCAGATCGCTTGATGTTTTTTATCGTCTTTTACTCTCATATTTTTCTAGTTTTTATCGCGCAGCGATTATTTGAGTTTAGCCGTGCGTTTTAACGCACGGAATAAATAAATAAAAATCTGGTGTCGCGTCAGCGAAGGTTGAATATAATTAATACTCAGTCTCATTTGTCGCTGACGCGACAAAAAACTCTTAACTCCAGACCGTGCCTTAAAAGACACGGCTAAACTCAGCTTGTCGCTGACGCGACCGATGAAAAGAATCTAAGAAAACATTTGCAACATTGGTTAATCAAATATTCCACTCAAAACCCGTTTCCTTTTCTGATAAAGCCCACAACTTCTCTGCAACGGCCTTATCCTGA
Source organism: Pyrinomonadaceae bacterium (assembly GCA_013003295.1). GTDB lineage: Bacteria > Acidobacteriota > Blastocatellia > Pyrinomonadales > Pyrinomonadaceae > Aridibacter. The sequence continues at coordinate 18,693 of JABDJV010000119.1, forward strand.
GCATGCGGCTCTAATTTACATTCGCCAACCGGACCCGTCCAATACATCCATCCCGT
>JABDJV010000127.1 GCA_013003295.1 Pyrinomonadaceae bacterium
CGCGAGCTTCCTGGACAACGACCGGATCTTATTTCAACAAAGCGGAAACTTCTTTTCAATTAATACGAAAGACGGAACCCTTATCCAGATCTCAAAGGAAGCAAACAACCAGAAACGCATTTCTGTATTTAGCGCGACTCCAAGCAAAGATGGTGCGATGCTCGCATACACGGCGTCCGATACATCAAAACGCCGCCCGCTTTTTGTGCCGAATTATTTGCCTTATTACACAACCGCTCCAACGGTTCGAAGGGGTTGGTCGAAGCAAAAAGTTTATGCGACTAGAACAGATGGAAGTCTCGACAACGCGATCGAGATCGAATTACCCAAGCAGGAAGGCGAGGCATACATATCAGGATTGGACTGGCTTGCAGACAATATGACGCTCATCGTCAGCCGCGTTGACAGAACGCATAAAAGGCGGCAGATGTTTGTCGTTACGTTCGACAACAATAAATCAAACGCATCCCCAATTTGGGAGGAAACAGATGAAAAATGGGTTGGCCGGATCTCAAGGATCGTCGAAGCAAATCCGAAAATAGCGAACCAGTTTTTATTTGCCTCTGAGCGCACCTCAGGGTTTAATCACCTATACCTGGCGAACCTAAAAAAATCGACGGCGGATGGAAAAACAACCGCAAATATTAGAAGGCTGACTCACGGAAATTGGGAAATTGGCTGGGCAAAGTGGATGTCCAACGGGACAAGCTATCTATTTTCTTCGACCAAGGATGGCGCCGAAAGTCGATATTTTTATGTTGGTCGAGGCGGCCAAAGCCGCTGGTTCATTCCGCTCGTATTCGATGGAATGAAAACCAACCCGCAATTGTCGACAACACCGCAACCAGACGATGTGCTCGTTTATCAGGGTTCGCATTGGAACAGGCCGGGAGAACTTTTTACTTTCCAAAAATGTTCGAATTGTGCAAGGAAAAGTGTTCCCAGAAGGCTTACAAGAACTGCCTCTGAAACATTTTTAAAACGAAAATGGAACGCTCCCAAGTTCACAGAATTTACGGCGCGTGACGGTAAGAAGGTTCCAACGAAGATTTATTTCCCGTCTAATTTTGATAAATCAAAAAAGTTTCCGATGGTTATCTTCGTTCACGGCGCGGGTTATCTGCAGAATGTGATCAACGGCTGGAATAATTACTATCGGGAATTTATGTTTAACCAACTTCTTACCCAAAAGGGTTATGTCGTTTTAGACATAGACTATAGAGGCTCTGCCGGGTACGGACGTGATTGGCGAACCGATGTTTACGATTTTTTGGGCGGCAAAGATTATGAAGATCACATCGACGGCATCGATTTTATGGTTAAGGAATACAATGTTGATGTAAACAGGATCGGCGTTTACGGCGGTAGTTATGGTGGATTTATGGCCGCGATGCTGGTAATGCGCGCGCCGGATAAGATCTCTGCGGCGGCAGCACTACGCCCGGTAATGGACTGGAAAAATTATTATGCGGCCAATCCGTTTTATACCTCGCAACGCTTAGGCGATCCGAAAAAAAATCCCGAAGGTTACCGACGTTCATCTCCCATCGCATACGCCAAAACTTTACGAAAAAAGCTTTTGATTTTACATGGGCTTTTAGACGACAATGTTCAGGCGCAGGATTCGATCCAATTGGTTGAACAATTAATGCGTATGGATAAAACAGAATATTTTGAGTTAATGCTCTATCCGGCTGAAAGACATAGCTTCCAACGACCGACGAGTTGGGAAGATGAGTATGAAAGAATCCTTGCGCTGTTTGAAGAAAACTTGAAATAAATAGTATTTTCACCGCGGAGACGCAGAGGCGCGGAGAATTATCTAAATGTCGAACGTTAACCAAATTTTCCTCTGCGACTCCGCGTCTTTGCGGTAAAACCACATATGCGAATTTTAGTTACCGGCGGTGCGGGCTTTATCGGCTCGCATCTTTGCGAAAGACTCCTTGATGAAGGGCATGATGTCGTTTGTCTTGATAATTACTTCACCGGAAGAAAAGAAAATGTTGCGCATCTTTTGGACAATTATAAGTTTGAAATGATTCGTCACGACGTGACCTTACCAATATTTTTGGAAGTCGACCAAATATACAATTTTGCGTGTCCCGCGTCGCCCGTCCATTATCAATACAATCCCGTAAAAACCGTAAAAACAAGCGTTATGGGGGCGATAAATATGCTCGGGATGGCAAAGCGTGTGAATGCCCGTATATTGCAGGCGTCGACATCGGAAGTCTACGGTGACCCGCTCGTTCACCCGCAAACCGAGGATTATTTCGGAAATGTCAATCCGATCGGGCTTCGATCTTGCTATGACGAGGGAAAGCGCGTTGCCGAAACCCTGTTTATGGATTACCACCGCCAAAATAACGTCGATACCCGTATCGTCCGTATTTTCAACACTTACGGCCCGCGAATGATGCAAAACGATGGACGGGTCGTATCTAATTTTATAGTTCAGGCACTCAAAGGCGAAGATCTGACAGTCTACGGAACAGGTGAACAGACACGCTCATTTTGTTATGTCGATGATCTGGTCGAAGGGATCATTAGCTTAATGAATACCGAAGCAGAAGATATTCACCTGCCCGTAAATCTGGGAAATCCCGGTGAATTCACGATGAATGAACTTGCTCAAGAGGTCGCGCAAGCCGTTGGGAAAAATATATCAATAGCAAAAATGCCGCTCCCGACAGACGATCCGAAACAGCGTCAACCGAATATTTCTCGCGCGAAGCAGCTATTGGACTGGTCCCCAACCGTTCCTTTAAAGGATGGATTGAAAAAGACGGTTGACTATTTCTCGCAGCAAATTGGTAACTAAATCCGGCATTTTTTGCTATAATGTACTGAAAAAACAAAACTTAAGAAGGAAGTACTATGAAATTTTTAATCACCGGCGGAGCTGGGTTCGTTGGAAGCCACCTTGCCGACAAACTCATTGAACAAGGACACCACATCACAGTTATCGACGATCTCTCAACCGGTCGTTACTCAAATATCGAACACCTCGAAGGACACGAAAGATTTCGGCTAATTATTGATACGGTATTGAATGAAAAACTGATGGAAGAACTGATCCGGGATACCGACCGGGTTTTTCACATGGCCAGCGCGGTCGGCGTAAAGCTGATCATGGAACGGCCGGTGAAAACTATCGAAACGATTTTCCGCGGAACAGATGTAGTATTGGATTTCTGCTCGCGCTACCGAAAAAGAGTGCTGATCCCAAGCACGTCAGAAGTTTACGGCAAGGGGATTTCGGTACCATTTAAGGAAGACGACGATCTATTAACGGGATCGACGGCAAAACATCGTTGGGCTTATGCATGCGCAAAAACTCTCGACGAATTTTTGGCGCTAGCGCATTGGAAGGAAACTCGCCTACAGGTGGCTGTTGTACGATTGTTTAACACGGTCGGTCCGCGCCAAACCGGCCAGTATGGAATGGTCGTACCTAATTTCGTCAAGGCGGCGATAGACAACAGACCGCTTACTGTTCACGGTGATGGAAATCAGTCTCGCTGTTTTGGTCATGTTTCCGATGTTGTCGAGGGATTGGTTAAGACGCTTGAGACACCGGAATGTTTTGGACAAGTGATCAACCTCGGAAATGACGAGGAAGTTTCGATAAATGACCTGGCGAAAAAAGCGATCGCGATGACTGAAAGCTCCAGCGAAATAACTCATTTGTCGTACGATAAAGTCTACGGTGAAGGGTTTGAGGACATGCAGCGACGGGTTCCGAGCCTCGAAAAGGCAAAGAAATTAATTGGCTACGAGCCAACCCGAACGCTGGAAGATATCATCAATGACGTAGCAGGTGAGTTTCGTGAAACGGTAAGGATTGAATCACAATCTGCTTAATACTGATGAATTTTTTTAGAAGATCATTATTCTCGGCGATGCTGCTCTCGTTATTGGGAGCGGCCGTTTTGTCCCAGGAAACCGGCAGCGTCAAAGGCAAAGTCCGTAATGAAAAGGGAAACCGGATTCCAAACGTAAATGTAGCGATCAGAAAAAATGGTAAGGACCTCAAAAAAACCAGAACCGACAACAAGGGAAGGTTTATCCTTCGGGGCATCGAGCCGGGTTATTACCAGCTTGCGTTCGAAAAACCGGGATACAGTCTCGGTGTATTAAAAAACGTCCAAATAAAAAGCAAAAAGACGAACAACCTCAGAGACCGCTTGATACTTACCGTCGACGATGGAACGTTGGTTATTGTGAGGGGAAGCGTATTTAATCAATTCGGGACCAGTGTTCGGGGCGCGAAGATCGAGATCGAGGAGATCCGGTCCAACAAGAAAAAGCCAAAAAGGATCGGAAGTGGATACACC
>JABDJV010000131.1 GCA_013003295.1 Pyrinomonadaceae bacterium
CCGACAATGTCCAGGATCAGGCGGCCGACAACCTGCTAAGGGTCGACAAGGTCTATGACGATGCCACTTCAAAAGGCCAGAAAGCAAGGGCCAGAGACCGCGAGCGCGCAAGGCAGAGAAATCAACAAAACCGTCTCGACCAGTTTTATACCGATAACGATAAAGACGACGAATTCCCCGTTTTATCGAGAAAAATTAATGGATCCGGGGTTAAAGTGACCGACGACATCGAAAGTGTTTTGTCCGCCCCTGCTTAAAAACGATAGATCTTAGGAGGAAAAATAATGCCAGCAGCCGCAAGACTTACAGACCTCGTCAATTGTCCCGCTTTTCTCGGATCCGTACCTCATGTCGGGGGGCCGGTTATTGCACCGTGTTCTCCCAACGTAATAATCGGCTTTTTGCCGGCTGCACGTGTCGGTGATTTATCAAGCTGTGCAGGCGGGCCCGGCTCGATTGCAACTGGGTCAAAAACCGTCCTCATCAATTTTATGCAGGCCGCTCGTATGACCGATATAGCAGGCCATGGTGGCGTGATTATTTCGGGCGAGCCGACTGTGATAATTGGGGGATAGTTCCCCGATCAAGAACCCTGGTGATTGTCTTCTAACCAGATAACCATATCCGTGGGCGATCTAAAAGAGGTTAGGGAAAAAGCACGAAATGCCGTTCATGACGGCATGCGAATGTGCAAAACTAGCGAACTCAACACCATCATAATTCTAGGTATTCTGATTTTTGGGAAATATGAAAGTAATTGCTTGCTTACAATGTGGCGCGTTGATCAAAGACATATCTAACTGGAGTTTTAGCGTTAGATGCGACTACTGTGGGGCAAACTACTTGATCCCTCAGTTTTCAAAATCGACTTTCGATGTAAATAGAGATGAATTTGAACAGAAATCAAAAAGGAGCCGCTTAAAGTTTGAAAAGCTGAATCAACATATGTCGCGGAAGGGCAATGCGATAACCTGGCGCTCGCCTTTCGCCAGTGCCGGCGATTCGAAACAGATTATGGCTAAGATCCCGCCAAATCTACGATCGAGCAGCGGGCTGGATACCGACCGGGCGGCAGCCGTAGTGCTTGTACTGGTTTTGGTGTTTATCATGATTTTGGGTTACCTTTTTAGTGATATGCAGTGATGATGATTAAGGCCTGATAACTATGGAAAATAAAGTGGAATTTAGACGCGGCGCAATTCGTCCGATTCAATGTTTGAGCGACGGATACGAACTGCTCAAGGGAAACTATGGAAGTTTCTTGGGAATGTTTATAGTCGGCGGATTGATCATTCTCGTTGGTTCGTGTATCCCGCTTTCGCCCTTAATGCCGCCGATGATCTGCGGACTTTATCTTTGCCTCTTTGCGATCATGCGGCACGAATCGATCGACACAAGCACTCTTTTTGGCGGCTTTAATTTCTTTGGGCAGTCGTTTATCGCATCACTGTTCATTTCGGTTCCCGTCTTTATTCTCTCCTTTGTTATGCAGATGGGAATCGGCGTTGTCAGTACTGTGGTAGAAACCATGGACCTTGGAAAGAATCCGCCCATCGAAGAATCTCTTCCGATTCTGGTTGGCATTTTCGGATTTGTATTCGGAATGATCTTTCTTCTTGGCCTTGTCTCCTTCATCCTAGGGACTCTACTGGTGTTTGCTTATCCATTGATCGTGGATCGCAATCTTAGCGCGCTCGAGGCGGTAAAACTTAGTTTTCGAGCGGTACTGGGAAACCTTTTCGGCGTCGTCGCATTGACCATTTTAGGTCAGCTTATAATTACAGCTGGCGTATTGTTTTTCTATTTCGGCGCGCTGTTTGTCGCTCCATTTGTCTTTGCTGCATGGGCGGTCGCGTATCGCCGCGTTTTTCCGGTCGAAAATGCTGAGATGCCCGATCAGATGAATGCTCCTCACTATTCGGAGTTCTCCCCGCCTGTTTCAGAATCAAAGGCTGGTTGGGTTTTGACCCTCGGCTCGTTGGTCATTATTTCACTAGCCACGGTTGGTTTCACAGCACTTGGATTCTTTGCCTATCAGGGCATTACGGAGGCTATGGCAAAACGAGCAGAACAAAACCGCAGGGCCGAAAAAATTTCGATGCCGACGACAACATCGCCGGATACAACACTGGACGAAGTTCCGCTGTTGAGTGGAGAAGACAAGCAGACACGGAAATCTGAAGGAATTTTGAATGGCCGTGCAATTCTTCTGCCAAAACCGGATTATCCTCCGGCGGCCCGTGCCGTCCGGGCCAGCGGAACGGTTAATGTG
>JABDJV010000145.1 GCA_013003295.1 Pyrinomonadaceae bacterium
TGGTCAGCTTCAAAAATAATACTCATGCAGGTAATACCGGCTTCCGCTTTTTGAAATTCTGAAATATCTATCGGTCGGACGTTAAAACCGTACTTTTCAACCAATTTGATCGTCCGCTTAAAACCCGAGTGCATCAGGACCGTGTCGCCAACCCGCAAAACACATCCGGCGAATGGCTCATCTACCGGCACCTCAATCTGCTTAAATTCTTTGAATGAATCCCGGTTGATCCAATCCGGATTTATCAAAATCGTATTGTCATCAAGCGAGCTGCATCCTGTTTTAAGGTGCAGGCAATCCGAGACCTTCACCCTTATCACTTCATACCCGTATGGCGAGACAAGCTTGTGAAGTGCCCGGACCGCCTTTTTATTGGTTCGCGTAGAATTTCCGACGAAGAGCTTCTTTCCTAAGCGTAAAACATCCCCACCGTCGATTCGGGCGGGCGGGGAAATTCGCTCAGTATTTCGAAATTCTTTAAGGGTATTTTCGATCAGGGCCGATTCAGGTTTTCTCGAGCTCGCTCCCATAGAAGTAATTATCGCGATCTCGTCTAATACCAGGGCGGTATCCTCCACAAAAACGCTGTCGGGCATCGAAGAGTTTTCGGTAAGAGTGATCACCTTAATTCCCAGGTCTTCCAAGGTTTGGCAATATACTTTGTGCTGGTCAAGGGCCAGTTTGAGATCAATTTGGGACTTGGGCAGGAAGGTCAGGTTGCATTCGGTTAATTTGCTCGAAGGCCGGTGAGTTATCGCGGTTATCATAGTGTTTGGCTGAAGAGGCCCTTAACCAAAGCAATTCCACAGGTTTGGAAATACCTTGCGGCGGCCCGTAGTTATCTGCCTTATGCCCCTTTGCGCCTTTGCGGGACATCTCTTCGATTCAAGGAGCCTCCAGGAAAGAAGAGAATTTCCCGCAAAGGCGCAAAGGACGCCAAGGAAAGCTCTTGTACCTTACTCAAAGGCTTTAGGCTCAATTGACGATGATCGATTAAACTATTGAACGAATTGAAGTCTTCGGTTCTTTACGACTAAGCGGTGATATAGTTTTCCAATTGTTCGATCGTAAACTGCTGGTCAGCAATAATGTTTTTAACAAGATCTCCGATTGAAAGAACACCGACTACCTGGTCGCCGTCTAAAACCGGCAGATGCCTGACCCGTTTTTTCGTCATCAGTTCCATGCAATCCTCGACCGAATTTTCCGGAGTGGCGTAAATGATTTTGCGGGTCATGATGTCTTTCACCGGGGTGTCGTTTGAGGCCCTGCCTTTCAGAATTACCTTTCTCGCGTAGTCTCTCTCGGAAACGATCCCGACCAGGTTGTCATTTTCCATGATCAGCAACGCTCCTATTTTTTTGTCCGCCATTAATCTGATCGTATCAAGAACTGAGCTGCCAGGGTCGATCGACCAGATGTCATGTCCTTTTGCATCCAAAACTTGCTTTACTGTTGTCATAAACTCCTCCCAGGGGGCCGCCCCGAATTTATGCCAGAGAGTGTGCCGTTTCGTTGTCGCGTCAGCTTATTATTTTGTTTTATACGGGGTGAAGTCAATATTTTTTTTTTGAGCGGTTGGGTCGAATTAAGTTAAAGACCGGTATTGGCGAGAAGAGGAATTTCCCGCAAAGGCGCAAAGATCGCAAAGAAGAGGAAGGTCCTTATCGAGTTCTTTTGTCGGTGTTTATTGTTATTATTTCCATTTTTCTTCATTCTTGCTTATGCCCCTTTGCGTCTTTGCGGGAAAATTTTTCTCTCCGCTAACGGGGCAAGGCAGCCCCTTCAAGTACCGACCGCCCCGGTTTGAATTTTACCGTTTTCAACCGTGATCACATTCGCATTTTTACTAAATCTCTCAACAAAACTCTCCTTTGAGGTGGTAACAAAGGTCTGGGTCTTGTTTTCAAGGAAATCGAGCAGTTTTCCGATTCGTTTGTAGTCGAGCTCCGCGTCAACGTCATCAAGCAGAAACAAAGGATATTCATCGTGCTGTTCATAGAAAACCGATAAATTGGCGATCTCCAGTATCAGAAGCGCGCTTCTCTGCTGTCCGGAGGAGCCGAATTTTCGCAGGTCGCGCCCGTCAAAGGTTATCTCCAGATCGTCGCGATGGGTCCCGATCAGCGAATATCCGGAGAAAAGCTCGGCCTGCAGGCGCAATTTCAGGCGCTCGGCGAGCAGTGCTGCGTAATCCGAGAGATCGCCTTTTCCCTCGAGAGAGGATGCATAGCGAATCGAAACCTCCTCATTCTCAAACAGCCTCTTTTCCAAAACACCATTCAGCCGCTCGATGTAGCGCAAACGAGCCTTGTGTATGTTTGCGGCGAGAGCGATCAATTGCTCATTCCAGGGCACAAGAAGGTCGCGGGTCCTTTCCAACGAATATTCTTGATCCCGGGCTGTTTGCAAAAGGGAGTTTTTTTGTTTGATCACACGCTTATAATCGGAAAGGGTTTGGGTAAACGCCGGAAAGATCGAGACGATTCCGTCATCGAGAAATCTACGTCTCGCCGAGGGGGTGCCGCGAACAATCTCGAGTTGGTCAGAATTAAACAAGATCGCATGAAGCTGTGAAATAAAATTTGCCGCAGTCTCCTTTTTGTTGTTGACCGTTAGCGTCTTGGTATTGCCTTCGAGAATCACTTGCAGCCCGCGCGTGATCTCCTCGCTCTGGCGCACCTTGCCGCGGATAATTGCCATCTTTTCGTCGAACCTGATAGCTTCGATCAGTTTCGCCGTCCTGAAGGATTTTGAGGTGGCAAGTGTGAATATCGCCTCCAGCCAATTGGTTTTTCCGTGGCCGTTTGCTCCAAAGATAATATTTAAACCTTTATCGCAAGATATCTTACCGTTAAGGTTACGGAAATTCTCAGCCTCGACCGATTCCAGCAGCATCTCGATATGTTAACATTAATAGAGCACCATTCGAATTGGTGTTTTTTCTGGAATCCCCCCGCCTTTAACAATCTGTGTTAAATAGCGTTAAAACACGTTTAACGTTCCCAAATCAACCCTGGAAAATATAAAGAATATGAAAATACTAGCCACTATCGCACTCGTTTTTGCGTTCTCGATTGTCAGCTTTGGACAACAGAACGTAGGAGTTCAAGCCCAAAATTTTGCCCAAACCTCAGTCAATGGCGAGAATGTCGAACTTGAGAAATTAAAAGGAAAGGTCGTTGTAATTACATTTTGGTCAACCAAATGCCGGATCTGCATAAGCGAGATGCCAAAGCTGAACAAAATGGTCGACAAATATCAGGGGCAAGAGGTGGAATTCCTTGCCGTAACGATGAACAACCAAAGGATCGTCGAGAAATTTTTAAAAAAGAAGACATTTAAATACAACATATTGCCGAATGGATTCGGAACGGTCCTAAAGTATGCCGATCGGGATCGCGGAGGAAGACTGAATATGGGTTTTCCCGCTCACTTTGTTGTAGATAAATCCGGAAAGGTAGTTCTGAAAACATCCGGATACAGCAAAACAAAAAAACTGGATTCTACCGTCGGTCGGCTTTTGGATACCGAGTAGATCAGCGAATAGTAGCGTACAGCGGAAAGGAGCCGGCAAATGCCTCGGCTCCTTTTTGTTTGTTTATCACCTTAATTTGCGGTATATTTCCAAATTGCCGGCGGTGCGGAGAAGTAGCATAATTGGTAATGCAGTAGTCTTGAAAACTACCGCCCTTACGGGCTTGCAGGTTCGAGTCCTGTCTTCTCCGCCATTTCAAATTTTGAGAAAGATCTGTGGTCTCAGAATCGCAGATCTTTCTCCCTTTTAAAGTCTCGAGCCATTTTTTTTTGTTGCATCATCAAATATCGGCCGTTCTTAATTGATTTACGTGCCGGTTTTGTTTAACCTTAAGTGAAAAACTGAATGGCTATTCATTCATAATAGGATTGGAATCATTTAGAGTAGCGCACTCAAACCGAAAATATGGTCGCAGATAAACGAGAAGCAATATTGCGTTCGGCGATAAAGGTATTTGCCAGAAAAGGGTACTTTAATTCCAAAGTAGCCGACATTGCGGGGAAAGCAAAGATCGCCGACGGTACAGTTTACCTGTATTTTAAGGGCAAGGAAGACATTCTTCATTCGATCTTTGACCGGACGATGTCGGAATTTATTTCGCAGGGAAACCGCGAGATCGAAGATATAACGAAAGCAGATGAGAAGTTGCGCCGGATCGCCGAGCTTCATTTGGAGAAACTTGGCGCAGATCAGGATCTGGCCGTTGTTTTTCAGGTTCAGCTCCGCGGTTCAATAAAATTTATGCGCGAATTTTCAGCAGCTGGATTCGCAGAGTATCTAGATATTATTCATCAGACCATCAAGGAGGGACAGAATCAGGGTGTTTTTCGAAAAGATCTGAACCCGCTGCTTTGCGCGAAGTTATTCTTTGGGGCGATCGATGAAATGGTGACCAACTGGATTTTATCAAATAAGAGGTACGACCTTGCTCCGCTCGCAGGTGAAGTGGTCAAGGTTTTGTACGGGGGGATTCTAGCTCCGAAATAGGAGTTCCTCAATATGCTGAAAAACGCTGAAAACGAAATTAGACGAAAGGTAGAACGGATACCGCTATATCCTGATGAGCCGCGAACGATCGCGGAGCTGTTTAAGTACGCCGCTGAAAAGCATTCGCGAAGCAACGCGTTAAATTTTAAGAAGGATGGAAAATGGCAAGCGATCTCAACGGCCGAAATGCTCTCGCGAATCGAAAAAATTGCCGCCGGTCTTCGGGCAATAGGCCTCCAGCCTGGTGACCGGGCAGCGATATTAGCTGCGAATTCGCCTGAGTGGACGCTTGTCGATGCAGGCTGCCAGTTTGCCGGTGTTGTCGACGTTCCGATCTACACGACACTGGTTGCC
>JABDJV010000151.1 GCA_013003295.1 Pyrinomonadaceae bacterium
CATATGGCGTTGCCTTTGATCGGTGAAGGAGAAGCTTTTTTCGAAGGCGAGCGCATTTCCGGAAAGATGGCTTTGAAAAAGGCCGGCCTTGAGCCGATAACGCTTGCTGCCAAAGAGGGGCTTGCGCTCACCAATGGCACTTCTGTGATGACGGCGGTCGGGCTTCTGGAAACCACAAGAGCATTCAAACTTTCGGAGATCGCCGACATTTCCGGGTGTTTGAGCCTCGAGGCGTTGAACGGTACAACGTTAGCGTTTGACGAAAGGATCCATTCGCTGCGCCCGCATCCAAGGCAGGAGAAATGTGCGAAAAACCTAAACGAGATCTTGGATGGAAGTGAATTTACGAGGGGCTATGATCCGGCAAATGTACAGGACGCCTACACGCTGCGATGTATCCCTCAGGTGCATGGAGCCTGCCGAGATGCGATCGCCTACGCGGAGTGGGTCATCAAGATCGAGCTGAATGCCGTTACCGACAATCCGTTGATCTTTGTCGATGATGAAGAAAACATTGAAGTGATATCGGGCGGGAACTTTCACGGTGAACCGCTGGCGCTTTCGATGGATTATCTGGCGATCGCATTGGCAGAATTGGGTAACATCTCGGAAAGACGAATAATGCGTCTTACCGACGAGGATTCGAACTCGCATGTGCTTCCGCCTTTTCTGACGGAGAACGGAGGGCTAAATTCCGGCTTTATGATCGTCCAATACACTGCCGCAGCTTTAGCGACGGAAAACAAGGTTCTTGCGCACCCGGCCAGCGTCGATACAATTCCAAGCTCCGCAAACGTAGAAGATCACGTTTCGATGGGGGTCACCTCAGTATTAAAGCTAAGAGACATTTCCAGAAATCTTCAGAGGATTCTCTCGATGGAGCTGTTTTCCGCAGCTCAGGCCATCGATTTTCGGAAAAAAGAGATCGGTGAGGACAAGAAACTTGGTAAGAAAACACAACCGGTCTATGAACAGATCAGATCAAGAGTTCCGTTTATCGAAGAGGATACCGTAATGTATCCGCATATGGACGAGGTTGAGAGACTCGTCGCTGAAAAACTAGCGTGATCGGATCGTCCAGGACGATTCTTCAATCAAACCGTTTCCTCCGGGATCGCAAATCAGCCGAGTCGGCGAACCCTTAGAACGATGTCTATCAGTTCATTCGATAGGGTGTTGAGATTGCCCTTTTTGAAGAATTCACGGTTTGTCATCACGGCGATCACAAGCGGTGTGCTCTTTCCCCGGTAGACCCTGAGATTTGTCCGGTTTCCTCGCCATTTTCCCGAATGTTCAGCAACACTTCGGCCTTTTCTTCTAGTCAATCTCCAGGATATTCCAAAAGCTTTTGAGGGGTTGACTCTTTTCCACAGTATATTGTCTCTGTGAACCGGCCTGACTATTTCGCCGTTTCGAACCTTCCATCCGAATCGTGCAAGGTCTGCGGTTGAGATCTGGAGCCCGCCGCCAAAAACTTTCCAACTATTGTTCCATAGTTTTATTGGTCTTAAGTTTTCGTCATAGTGTACGGCCAATTTTTGAGCCCGTGAATGCCGAACTCCTTTCCAGGACGCCCGCAACGTCCGTAAATCATGTGGCACTGCAATTTCTGATCGAATCAATTCGGCCGACGTTCTCCCGGTAACCTTCTCGAGTACGGCGGCGATGTAGGTAAAAGCATGGGTCGAGTAATTCCAGTCTCTGCCCAATACACAGTCGGACACGAAGTCTTCGTTCCAGATCTTTGAAAGAGCGTCTATCGCTTTTGGGTAATAATCCGGGACGGGGGTTTTTCCTTCGTAACCTTTTATGCAGCCAAGATGTGAAAAAAGTTGACTTACCGTGTGCTTGTGTTTTGACGGGATCGACACGACGGCACCCCGTGTTTGTCTTATGTTTTTCAGGTAACTTGCGGTCGGCCGGCTCAGAATAAGGTTGGCTTTTGTACCGTCTTCAAGTCTTTTACTCTGTTGGATCTTTACCGCGAGTGTTCCGGCAATTACCTTTGATACGGATGCTGCGTGGTAGACAGTGTCACCATTGGCTCTGACTCCTTTTCTGGCGAAGCCTTCTCCGTGTTTAAAGATCATCCGTCCATCATTTATTATTACCACTGAGATTCCGGGCAGCAGATTCTCTTGCTGAAATTCGGCCACAACCTTTTTCAGGTGGATTGTGTTTGTCTGTTCCTGAGCGGATACTGTCACTAGACCGATAAATACAATTGCTGCCGGTATTTTCAAAAACTCAAACATTGATCGTCTCCTTTTTTTCGTGAAAATTCTGAAGATTTAAGCCCATTATTGTTTTTTCATCCAAATCTCTCTTCCTCCGCCTTCGATAAAGTTCAGCGGATCAGTGGATTTGCGAACCTGGTTTCCCTGCATTTGAACTTTCCCGGCGTTGACCACGAATTTATAAGCGCCGTAGAGTTTCCCGTCCGTCTTAAATTCCAGGGTGTAGCTGCCGTCGGCTAGCTTCTCACGGTTCGCATAAAAATCCTGATTGCTGTAATACTCGCCTCGCGCATTTTTCTTTCCCGGTTTTTGCAACGTCAAATCCTGGCGCCTCCAGGCTGCTTCCCGGCGAAAAGCCGAGCTGCCTACGGCGACAACCTTTTTATCCTTGTCCCGGATCAGAAGCACCTGCCCCTTCGTCTGTTGCAGGCTTCCGTCATCACTCCGCATAAAAACCCTGAATTCCCATTTTCCATGCGATTCGTTATTAGTTTTGTACAGATATGCGTAGTCGTTCCACGGACCATTTAAAAACATGAGCTTTTTCGGCTGATAAGGATCGGTTTTTCCAACAACCAATTCAAAAGCGAACGAATAAAACTTTACGCCGCCCGCGTAGTATTCCAGCTTGTAATTCCCGGGTTCCTTTAGCATCAGTCCGAGCGAATCATTTTTTCCCTTTACTAGTTCGTAACCATCGATCGTGTACTTTGGGGCCGTATATGGTTCGATCCGAAAGCTGAATTCCGCAATTTCGCTGCCATCGCGGATAACTTTTAATTGACCTTTATCGCCTGACAAGAAATAGGCATAGATGCTCGAAGGTTTAAATTGTCCGTTGCTCCTCAGATAAACATTTGAAAGAAGATCGCTGAAAACAGGGGCCGGACTATATTTTTCCTGCGCGGCTGTTTGCATGGCGAGGCTAAGGACAACAAGTGATACCGATATTTGCAATGTCTTTTTCATATAGCTTTATCTCCCTTACTTCATTTGAAAATTATCGTATTCGTATTGATCAACGTGGTTTAGTTCTTTGATTCACCGTCGATGCCATCATACTTCGCAAGGACGGTTGCTTTGTTTTTACCTTTATTTGTCAGGATGATCTGATAATCTCCCGCGCCGACATTTTCAATCCGGAATTGTTTTCCAACCCCGTTCGCGAGTGTCTTGGATTCCGGCGACTGGACTCTTACATGAATGTTCTTGCTCGAGGTCTGCAGGACGATCTGTAGACTCTTAAATTGTTTTCCGCTGATCACAAATCGGTAGGTACGGCTCGGATTAAGCGTGATTTCCGATTTCGATTTACCATTTCTCAGAATGATTCTTTCGTTGCTGATCGCGGCGCTGATACCAGCTACAAACGTTGCTACGATCAGTAAAATCGAAATTTTTCTAATAATGTTTTTCATTGTTTTGTCTCCTAATTAAATTTAATTTGAGCTGGATTAGCTGTGTATTTTTCGGTTTCTTGACCAAATACACCACGTATTCAACTCGATGATTTCAGTCTTTCGTAAAATCGCATCTATTCTGTTTTACCGGTTAAAAAAAGATTTTCTAAACTCTTATTGTCGTTTGGGAACTAGACTTTTCCGAGGGCGTGTCGAAGTTCTTCCAGCGCACTTTTTAAGGCACGTGGATTCGCCTGAACCTCCTTGACGATTTGTTCCGCCTCCTGTTTGGTGATGCGAAGATTTCCCTTTTGCAAGTTCACCATGATTTTTGCGGGCTCTGTCTCAAGCGCCTTTTTTGCTGCTCCGGGAATGCCTTTGAGCGCCCCAAGTGCAACCTGTACCAGGATTGTAAAAACTGTACCGAGGCTTCGAAATCTTTGTTCTAGGGCAGCTTTTCCAAATTTGACTATCAAGTTACCGATCGCACTGCCCACGATTTTGGGGTTGCTTGTGGCCGATTCGGGAATGTTTGGAAGAATTGCCAAAAATGCCTCCCAAAGAAGCTTCTTGTAAAGCGTCGGTGCATGGGTTTTGAGGATATTGCGGGTTTTTAAAATTACTATGATCGCTCTTTTATACTTTTCAAAATTACGATGATTGGTTAAGACAAATCTAACGATTTGCATTCCGGTGATGGCTAAAAAAACCGGTTTACCCGTAGCCGAAGCCATTCCCAACAGCAACGCGACCTCAAAGTCCGCAAGCTTCTTCATCCCAGCGGCCCCTTTTGCTCCGCTGGCTCTGACGTACGTTTCTATATCGCTTTTAAAACCTAGTTTAGTCTGGGCATAGAATCTTCCGACCTTATCCTGTTTACCTCTCACTATCTGATAGACGGCTGCGCCAGGGTAGACTTCGTAAAGAAGTCGTCGGCCGTCAGGACCCAGGAATACCTTGCCTACTTCGGCGGTACCAAATGCCCCAACCTGCCAACGACCATGGGTTTTGATTTGAATGTCTTTTATATCTGTTTTCGTAAGCTTGCGAGGCACATTTGGAGAACCCGGCTTTCTGGGTCTCGACGGTGTTATATCACTATTTACTCCCGGAGACGGCTCTGGTGGATTCTTGGGATTGTAATTTGGAGGAAGAGCGGGTCCGAACGCCGTCGGTGCGGTTTTCAATTTCGCCAGCGTGTTTGATCCAGCGATTCCGTCAACCTTCAGTCTGGACAATTTTTGGAATTCTCTCACCCTTGCATCTGTCTTCGAACCAAAAATCCCGTCAGCGGATAAAACTGGAAGATAGCTTGGCGTAACCGTATTGAGTTTTATCTGCAGCCACTCAACGTTTCTTCCTCTTGTACCTCTTCTCATAATTTATTCGTTACCTCGCTTTTGTTACAAAAATCTCGGCTAAATATCCTTTGCCTTTCTCATCGTTTGAGAGTCGCGGCCAATATGTTGGGAGTTATAGAACAAAAGCTGATAAAATGTCCTATCACAAAAGTCATAGATTTATCATTGATTTCTATTTTGCCTCTATGCCCAACGAGAACAACAACTTACGAGAGTTTGAAAAGTTCAGGATCGATCTGGAAAAGAACGTTCTATGGGCCGGGGGCGAACCTGCAGATCTTCCGATCAAGGCGGTTGAGCTCCTCGGAGCGCTAATTAAAGAACAGGGTGAGATCGTCTCAAAGGGAGCGCTGCTGGACGAGGTTTGGGAAGATTCGTTTGTCGAAGAAAGCGTTCTTACACAAAATGTTTACCTTTTGCGAAAGGTATTTGAAAAACATGGCGTTGATAAAAACCTGATCCAAACCGTACCGCGACGCGGTTATCGTTTTACGGGCGAGGCAACCGAAGTCGAAAGCCGGGAAATTGCGGGTTCATTAACAGAAGAAAAGACTGAAGTTTCCGGACCATCCGAAAATGGAAAGATTGAACCCGTCAGGCGTCCCGAGTCGCCTCCAGGATCAAATTTCTCGAAGCGGAGACCGACGATATTGCTCGCGGGCGGGGTCATCGGTTGCCTGTTCCTGATCAGCATCGGATTTTGGTGGGGAAACGATCGAGAAACAAATAAGGACATAAATTCAGTGGCAGTTCTTCCCCTAACAAATTTGGCAGAAAGTGAAGAATCGGGCTCGCTTTCGCTGGGATTGACCGATAGTTTGATAAACCGTCTTGGGAGTCTAAACCGTTTTACAGTACGTCCTTTTAGCGCAGTAAAAAGATTCGACCAATCAAAAAAGGATGCTGTGGCGTTTGGTCGGGAGCTAAATGTTGAAGCGGTTCTGGCGGGTACGATTCAGGCAATCGACGATCGTATTCGTATAAGTGTACGGCTGGTTGATGTCAGAGACGGTTCGCAGCTTTGGGAAGGTAAGTTTAATGAAACCGACACCGATATCCTCAAGCTCCAGGATAATTTGTCTCGACAGGTCGCGAATTCGCTGATCTCGCGCCTAAGCAGATCCGAGAGTGAAAAGCTGAAACAGAAGCCAACGGAAAGCGTCGAGGCTTATGAAGCGTACGTGAAAGGGCGATTTTTCTGGAACAAACGCACGCACGACGATTTGAAAACAGCGATCGGTTATTTTAAGAAAGCCATCGAGCTGGACAAGAACTTTGCTGAAGCTTACGTAAGTTTAGCGGATTCACAATATCTTTTATACGATTACAATTGGGACAACTCACCTGAGAACCCGCGCCAGGCAAAAGAAAACTTATTGCGGGCGCTATCTATAAAGCCGAAATTAGCTCAGGCCTTGATAACTCTCGGTTATATACAAACCACCTATGATTGGGATTGGAAGCAGGCTGAGATCTCTTTTAAGCGGGCGATTGAAATCGAAAATAATTCTCCACAAGCTTATCATCGTTACGGTGTACTTCTTGTAAGATTAAGACGCTTTTCCGAATCACAGGAATTGCTTGCCCGAGCCCGCAAGCTCGACCCTCTCTCAGTCAGTATCAATATGAACTACGGGGTTTCGTTTTTCTTTGCCGGCGAGGTTGAAAAAGCCGAAAAACAATTCAAACAGGCCTTGGAAATTGATCCTGAGTTCTCACCAGTTCGTTGGTATTTAGGCCGTTGCTATTGGTACCAAAATAAGAGAAGTGCTGCAATCGATGAATTCGTAAGCGCGTTGAATTATAGTGATCAGCCCGAAGTAGCAAGTGGTATTCAAAGAAAACGAGGCAGTCCTCGCGAAAAGATGCTTGTTTTGTATGATGAATGGCTAAAACAATATCGACAAAACCTGATTGCGGCTCAAAGTGTTGCTTTCGCATCGTCCTTTCAAGGAGACAAGGAATTGACTCTGGCGTGGCTTGAAAAGGCTGTTGAAAATCGCGATGCCTGGGCGGCATGGATTTATAGCCAACCCGAGTTTGAGTTTGTCAGAGACGAGCCGCGTTATAAAGCTCTGGTAAAAAAGATGAAATTCGAAAACTCGCGGAATGAGTAGTGTAGCTTCTGATGTTAACCGGCTATCAGGTCTTTAATCCTTCGCCGCCGAAACTGATTTGAGCAACTTCAGATATTTCCCGGGGATAGATCTGATTTTCTTTTGCCGATCAGTTACTAAGTGCAGAGTTTCTCCCGTTGCAATCAGGGATTCATCTGCCTGTCGGTGAATCTCATATTTAAATCGAAGACTTCTGCTCCTGATCTTTGCGAGTTGCGTCTTAATTGTCAGGACGTCCTCGTAGTGGGCGGGAAGTTTATAG
>JABDJV010000159.1 GCA_013003295.1 Pyrinomonadaceae bacterium
AAGAAATGCCATTGGTCTCGAAGCGGTCGAACCATTGCGGTTGAAAGGAAATTTCGAAAATATGCTTGGCGGGGTCCCGAGCCTTCCAATTGCCAAGGAGCAAGCCGTTTTGAACCGGCCGGATCTGGAAGCACTTCGGCATACGCTTGCCCTGGGAAATGCACAGCTGGAGAAGTCTCGTTCCGAGGCTCGGCCCGATGCGGGAGTATCACTCGGTTTTCAAAGAATGACAAGGGTCGCTCCAATCGTTTCAAATCAGAATCCAGTTGAATTGTCTCCAAATCTTGTCGGTGAAAATTTCTTAACTTTTGGTGTCGACCTGATGCTTCCAGTTCGAAATAGAAATCAGGGCAATATTGAGGCTGCTGCTCTAAATATCCAGGCAGCACAGAAACGTCTGGACTTTGGCGAGCTTTCTGTCCGTCGCGAAGTAACTTCCGCTTACGCACGTTATGAATATGCCGTTAGGGCATTAACGATCTACCGGGCAGGCGTACGAAATCAAGCAAAACAAAATCTCAACGTGATCTGGCAGACCTATGAATTTGGCGACAAAGCGCTGCTCGATTATATCGGAGAGGAACGTAGGTATTTGGAGCTGGAAAATGCATTGATAGATGCCGAACTTGCGGTATACCTGGCAAGAATCGAAATACTAGAGGCGGCAAACGCCTCCGAATTGATAAGAAAATGAATAAAGAAAAAGAAGAAGTTGAGTCTGAGGTTCTCACAGTTGAGACTCCGTCGGAATCAGAAGAAACAGCGGACGATTTAGAGACCGTTGAAACTGCTCGCCGATCGGAGGTTTCGAACCGAAAAATTGCGGTCGCATCTATTCTCGGTGCTTTGCTTATCGGTGTGGTTGGATTTGCAGCGTGGCGTTTTTTGCTGAAATCAGATGAAGGTAAGCCGGTTCCCGCACCGCGCAACGTATCCGTTAACGATTCTCTCCCGGGCAGTAAATCATTTACCGGCGAGCAGAAGATCACGCTGACCGATGAGCAACTGCAGGCCGCGGATTTGAAAATCGTAACGGTCGGCGAAACATTTGACGCTGCCGCAATTCGGGAAACGACTACCGGTGTTGTCAGGGCAAATGAATACAGGGAGACCCCCGTCATTTCTCAGGTTGGCGGCGTAGTGAAGAGCATCAATGCAGATCTTGGACAGTATATCCGTAAAGGCCAAACCGTTGCGATCATCGCCAGCGAGGAATTGGCACAAATCCAATCAAAATACCTTTCGATGAAAGCGGATTTAGATGAAGCTGAAAAGCGCTACAAAAGGGCTCTGAATTTGTCTGAAATCAGCGAAGAGAGCCGAAATGAGCTGGATAAACAAACGGCGAATCTAAAGGCGGCGGAAGCAAAACTGGCAGAAGCCAAGAGCGACTACGTACGCTCAAAAAAACTCGTCGAGATCGGTGCGATCAGCCGCCGCCAATTGGAGATCGTGACAACCGCTCTAAAGGTGGCGGAGGCAAATGTTAGTGAAAGCAAAAACAGATTCGAGCGCGCAAGAGAGCTTTTGAAGATCAATCCCGCGCGCAGGAATGAAATTGACCAATTCCTGACAAAAATGCGAAATCAGCAAGCCGATATTGCTTCGGTTCGCGAGAGACTGCTGGTTCTCGGCCTATCCAATCGACGCGTGAATGCGCTCAATTCGCCGCGTCAAATCAGTTCCAGCCTGCCGATCGTTTCTCCGATCTCGGGAACGATCACCGAGCGAATAGCCAATCAGAATGAAGTTGTTTCAGCAAACGGAAAACTAGCAGAGATTACCGACCTATCGGTTGTTTGGGTGATCGGACAAGTTTATGAAAAAGACCTCGGTAAACTGCGGCTTGGAAGCGGTGCGAGTGTCACTTCAGATGCATATCCCGGCGAATTGATCCGTGGGCAGATATCGTATATTGATCCGAATTTGGATGAAAAGACACGGACCGCACAGGTCAGAATAGAGATCCAGAACCCGAAT
Organism: Pyrinomonadaceae bacterium; assembly: GCA_013003295.1. GTDB lineage: Bacteria > Acidobacteriota > Blastocatellia > Pyrinomonadales > Pyrinomonadaceae > Aridibacter. Next base: position 1,981 of record JABDJV010000159.1, read on the forward strand.
CAAAAATTGAAGATCGGCCAATATGTAAACGTTGCATACGCACGTGTTGGAGGTGCCTCGGAAAAAACCGCGCCGCTCGTCCAAAAAGCGTCCGTGCAATCGATAGGAGATCAAAAGATCGTTTTTGAGGCGACTGACGATCCAAAGACTTTTATTTTGCGTCCGGTAAGACTTGGACCTGAATCCGACAATTCGTATCCGGTCAAAGAAGGCCTTTTCGTTGGTGATAAGGTTGTCTCGGAGGGGAGTTTTCTGCTTCGGGCCGAGTATCTCAAAACGAATTCGAGCGAATTGTAACAATTAGAAAAGGCGGGCCATTTTAAAATGGTTCCGCCTGCTGCTGCAATTTTACCTAACTGCTACTTTCTCTTAATAAGAAATCCTACCAACAGTCCAACTGCTGCTGAGATCAGGATCGTTTGGCCCGGATTTTTCTTCGCATAATCTTTTGCATCCTCAACGATTTCCTTTGGGTCTTTTTCCTTTAATTCATTGAATTTGTCGCCTGCGCGCGCCAATTTCTCTTCTGCAAAATCCTTTGCCTTTTCGGCTGCATCCTGCAGCTTCTGTCCATATTCTTGTGCTTGCATTTTTAGATCTCCCAGATATTCATCATCCAATTTTTCGTCCGCATTTTCATCGGTGACCGGTATCAGACTCTGTTCCAATTCCTTTTCAGCTTTCTTAACTTCTTTTTCAAATTCCGACATTTTTTATATTTACTCCTTCCAAAAATAGATTGACTTAAAACTCTAAGCGCTCACGGATGTTAACCCTTTGCAGCTTTCGGATGTGAGTTTATCTCTAAAAGTTGTAACGAATCCGGGCCGCCAAAAGTTCATCCAAAATTTATCTGAATTACTTGACAAGATTATCAGCCAAATGAGAACCTTTCAAGTTAGTAAGTACTTACTTAACTGCCGGAGATATGAAATTTGACTGAAACAAAAGAAAACACAGCCGTTCGCATGTCGGGTGATGAGCGCCGGATGCAAATTCTGAACGTGGCGATGAGCCTTTTCGCCAAGCA
>JABDJV010000176.1 GCA_013003295.1 Pyrinomonadaceae bacterium
CTTGAAGGCTCTTTTCCGATAAGCTCCTTCTCCGCGATCATCGCCCGCCAGGGTTTATGCGCGACACCGCCCATCGCGATCCTCGAGTGACGGATCGTGCCCCCTGAATCGATTTCCAGACCGACGGCGACCGAAACCAATGCAAAGGCATAACTCGCGCGATCCCGAACCTTTAAATAATAAGATTTTCCCGAAAACTTATTCTTCGGAATATCGATGGAAATTACCAATTCACCATGTTTAAGATTGTTGTCTTTTTCAGGTGTATCTCCAGGTAATCGGTGGTAGTCGTAGAAAGGGATCGCCCGTTTTTTCCCGTTCGCATCTTCGACGTTTACTACCGCATCAAGCGCGGCCAATGCAACGCACATATCCGATGGATGAGTCGCAACACACTTATCGGAATAGCCGAAAATTGCGTGCATACGGTTTAAACCTTCCGCCGCGCCGCAGCCCGAATTCGGTTCGCGTTTGTTGCAGGGCATTGCCGTGTCATAAAAATATACGCAGCGGGTTCGCTGATTGAGGTTGCCGCCGTTTGTCGCCATATTCCGGATCTGCGGTGAAGCCCCGGCGAGGATAGCCTGGGTCAAAAGCGGAAAATTCTGTTTGATAAGCGGGTGATTTGCGGTGTCTTTGTTCTTTGCCAAAGCGCCGATGGAGATCTTGTTTCCCATTGACTTTATTTGCTTTAGCTCCAGATTGTTAACATCCACCAATTTATCGGGACGCTCGACGTTTTCCTTCATCAGATCGACAAGATTCGTTCCGCCCGCCAGAAACTTTGCCGATTTGTTTGATGAAACCGCCTGGATAGCATCCTTGGCTCTCTTTGCTCGGTCATACTTAAATGGTCTCATCTTTCACGTCCTCCTCTGGCCTGACTTCAGCCACATCATCGATCCGCTCGGCAAAATTCCATGTCCGGGCAATTTCTTCCCCGGTATGGACTTCCTTGACGGCCTTTAAAATATTCGGATACGCGCCGCAGCGGCATAGATTCCCGCTCATACGCTCCCGGATCTCATCATCCGATAGTTTGAGCGGCCTCGATCTGGCTGAAACGTTCTCAGTTGCATGGCTTACTTCGCCCTGTTTTGCTTCGTCGAGAAGCGCCACTGCCGAACAGATCTGTCCCGGTGTGCAATAGCCGCATTGGAAGGCATCATGTTTGATAAAAGCGGCCTGGACCGGATGAAGCGTTTCACCCGAGGCGATCCCTTCGATCGTCGTAACATCTTTGTCTTCGCACGTTGCCGCAAGGGTCAGGCAAGAAAGCTCGCGTCTGCCATCGATATGAACCGTACAGGCCCCGCATTGGCCATGGTCGCAGCCCTTTTTTGACCCGGTCAAACCCAGTCTTTCACGCAGCGTATCAAGCAGGGTCATACGGGTATCGACCTCGATCGAAGTGCGCTTTCCGTTGACCCTCATTGAAACCTTTACCGCATTTTCAACTGAAGTAGGTGCAGCCTCGGCAGCATTTACGAATCCCTCGGCCCCGAGTGTTTCCTGCTGCGCGATCACCTGCAGCGCCAACATCCCAAATCCGGCAGCACCGACCTGCCCCAGAAATTTCCGCCGCGATGTGCCGTGGATCCCCAGTTCATCAAGAAGTTTTTCTTCGTCCTCGGTTAATTCCTCGGTCAGGAACATTTCGTCTTCATGGGTGACGATATCGTAGGATTCAAACCCTTCGTTTAGGTCTTTCATAGATTTCTCCGCATAGTTTATCTCGTGGATCTGAACAGTTTGGACCTCAATTGCTCCCGCTCCGAAGGAGCCGAAATGAGGTAGCCAGAGGTGTGCTTTTAAGCGAACCTCTGGAATTCTGTCAGTTTCGATTTAGCTCTGAAGGAGCGACAGGATCAGAATGATTGATAATCAAACCCAATCACCAACCCCCGGCAACACCACTAAGTATCTTTGACGCGTTTTTGTAATTTTGCTTAGGCAGATTTACCTGAGTTCCGCATTCCTAGCTAACTAAATCTCAATATACTTAAACTATAACCTTTTGTGTTCATGTAACTCAAGAATCTTGGTATTTGTGACCCCGAATTCTACACTCGCGCCCTTTCATTTGTTTATTTTCCCTAATCCAACTAGGATTTTAGGATCGGGAAACTCTTTTATTAAAGAAAAATTGGAGCCAGTCATGAAACGGATATCTATTCTAACTCTGACGATTTTAGTCTTATGTGTTGCCTTCGTTGTTGCACAAGAACCCGCCACTCCTGCTTGCGATGCGGAAACCGAAGAGAAAAATAAAGCACTTGCGAGGAGATTCTATGAAAAGGTTTGGTTTTCAAATAATCCTGAAGTTGTTGATGAGATCGTCGCTTCAGAATATGTCGTTCACGATATCGGAGACCGAAAAGCCGTAAAAGAGACTCCGAAATCGCAAAAAGAGATCGCTCAATTCTTTTGGGATAACGGGGAAATGTCTGGGAACATCGATTACCAGGTTGCCGAGTGTGATCTGGTTGCTACGAGGTGGCAATGGAAATATAAACCGGGCACCTGGTGGTTCAAACTGATGGGCGGAAGCAACCAGATCCCGATCATCAACGTCTTTCGATTTAAGGACGGCAAAGTCGTTGAGATCTGGAATCATCGGCACGATATCGATACGGGGCAGGGAAACATACCTTTTTTCCAGGGGCTGCTGGTTGGGCTGCTTCCAAGTTCGTTTTTCTTGGTTCTTAGTTTTGTCTTTTGGTGGAGACTCAGAAATACCTGATCCTAAATAAGGAAGATGCGATGATTATGCGTTTGTTAATAACCGTTTTTGTATTTATCACGCCTGTCGCGATATTCCTCTCCTGTTCGCCGTTGGGTTCGTTTCAGCTTGATTCCGATAAGCCTGACACATTCAATAACGAAGAAAACATGGCTTCCGTTTTTCTGAGTTCTCTGAACCCGGAACAGCGAAAAGAAGCGCTGATGGCGCTCGAAGACAACTCCAGAGAGAGATGGCATTATCTTCCGAGCACCTTTTGGACGAGGTCGGGAATTCAGCTCGCAAATCTGACTCCCAAGCAAAAAGAGCTGGCCTTTGATCTGCTGAAAAGCCATCTTAGTAAATCAGGCTATGACAAAGCGCTTCGAATTATCG
>JABDJV010000184.1 GCA_013003295.1 Pyrinomonadaceae bacterium
GATTTTTGGTCAATGGTCAATGGTCAATGATTCTTCTTCTTCTTATAAATCGAATCCCAAACAGTGTTCCAGGTCTTTCCGCCGTCGGTCGATTGTTTCCAGCGCTGTTGTACAGTTTTATCGGGAAGGTCAAAAAACTCGAAGATGTGCATGATCTTCGTGCCGTTTCGCCCCAACGTTTCGGCGGTGAAATACATACTCTTTTCTTTCGCTCTGTACTCGCCTTCAAACAAGAAAACACCGCCTTGCCCGCCGACGTAGAATTGCTTCCACTTTTTTACCGATGGGTCGTAAACATTCAGACTCTTTCCTTTTCCCCCGCCGTTGTTTTTCCAGTTTTCTACTAGCGTGCAGCCCTGCGTGTCGAGCTCGATCAGGTTTTCGCCGACCGTATTTGACCCCACGTATACGTCCCAATCGCCAAGCCAAAAATCAAATTGCCTCGCCTCTTTGGAATACATGCAAGGATTGCGTTTCCGCTTAACAATTTCCCGCATCTTGGCAAAACGTGCGTCGCTTCGAATATTTTCAAAGTCAGTGTCCTTTTCAATGTTCGTTCCAAAAGCCGCGCCGTTATTGAGTGCTTTTTCGAGCCATTCAAATGCCTCTGCCTTTTTATTCAAACGCGAGTAGCCGGCAGCGACGTTGTACATTCCCGCCGCGGTTTTCGCCAGTTCGACGTTTTTCTTGAATGCCTCGATCGCGCCCGGCCAATTCTCCTGAGAGTGCCTGGCGAATCCCAAAAAGTACCATGCGCGTGCATTTTTCGGCTCAGTTTTTACGATGGCCCGAAAAGCACTTTCCGCTTCTTTCCATTTTTTTTCTTTGACGAGCTTATTTGCCGCGACCATTTCAGGCGACGGTTTTTGCGTCTGGGTAAATGCCAACTGAGAAAACAAGACGATCAAAATTGCCGACGAGATAAAGATTTTAAGATTCATTAGTTTTACTGCTCCTGTTTTACAAGATCATACTTTTCTATGTTTCGATCGGCAAGAATTTCAGTGACGTAGTCCTCATTCGTTTCGTCACTCCATTCAAATGGGAAAAGGCAAAGCGATGTGAGGCAGATATAAAGCCCCTTGTTTTCAAAATGCCGCAAGTGAAATTGATTCGAATACATCAGGTCAATTATCAAGTCGACATCCTGACAGGCAAGAAACGCCGCTTCTGAAGGCAGGGCCATGATCGACGTCCTACGGCAATCCTCACACCACGCGCGGATCGAATGCCGCTTGCGCCGTATCTTTAAGCTTTCATTTGATTCGATCGAGATCTCGGTTCTAATCGTTGCCAAACCACACTCTCCTTGATGTCAGAAAGACTGAAAAAAGTTTGTTTAAGATTGAAATTGTTTTAGAATGGGGAAAGTCCAAAAAAAGTACAAACGCTGCTGACCACTAACACCTGCACCTAAAGTAAACTTTCCCCATCAGAAATACATTACGACGGAGCATCGCGAAAGTCTTGAAAATTTCATAAAATTTTCGTGAAAGATTCCATATTTACCGATGAATAATAATACTTTATACGATTTTGACGGTTTCAGGTTGGATACGGATCAAAAATGTCTCTGGCGGGGGGAAGAATTGGTTTCCCTAACTCCAAAAGCCTACGAGACGCTGCAGGTGCTGATCAAAAACAACGGGAAGGTGATCACCAAGAACGAAATTCTCGATGAGGTCTGGGAAAACACCTACGTTGAAGAGGCCACGCTCGCGCAAAATATCAGCACACTTCGAAAAGCGCTGGCCAAATACGATAAGACCAAAGATTTTATTGTCACAATTCCCCGGCGGGGGTATCGATTTGTCGCCGATGTTACCGAGATCAATTCGGAAGAGGAAGAGTTGATCGTGGAAAAGCACACCGTTACGCACATCGTCGCTGAACATAAAGAAATTCACGATTCCGGGGACGCGAAAGACACACAAATTCAGGTAAACGAAACGATTACGCCCGAATTAAGCGATTCTTCGATGACAAAGCGGTTAGTGATAACGGTTGCGGTCGCTGCTTTTGTAATAGCCGGCGTCGGCTTTGCGCTCTTGTCCTATTTTTCGAGCGCAGGAGATCATTACACTACAAAATTTCAAAAATTTAAGGTCAACACGCTATTTTCAGGCGGGAGCATTTCGGAATTTGCCGCTTCGCCGGACGGAAAATATATAGCCGTTATAGAAAGAAAGCCCTCCGGCGATTCGATCTATTTAAAACAAACCAAAGATGGAAACAATCTGGAAGTCTTACCAAAATCAGATCTCCACATCCTTGGTGCAGCCTTCGCGGTTAATGGCGATTACATATTTTACTCGGGGTACAAAAAAGAAGATCTTGGAAACGGGGCGATCGGGAAGCTCTACAGAATACCGATTCTGGGCGGAGCTTCGCAGGAAATCTTGAAGGACATTGATAGCGAGGTTGCTGCTTCGGCTGATGGCGCGAGGATCGCGTTTATAAGAAACATACCTAAGGAAAAGCGGTCCGCGCTGATGATCTCCGATCTCGAAGGGGGGGAAGAAAAGGAACTAGCGGCTGCGGCGTTTCCGGAGACTTTTATGAATTCAGGGCTTTCCTGGTCGCCGGATACAAAGTCGATTGCCGGGGTGATTCTTAATCGGGATAGCAAGAATTCGCCGGTTAAGCTGGTGGCGATAGATATCGAAACCGGAGAAAAGAAAACGCTTGCCTCGAAAGACTGGCTTTGGATCGGCAGAACCAATTGGCTCGAAGACACTAGCGGTATCGCGTTTGTCGGTTATGGGACAAAATCACCGAATCTCACAGATGAAATTTGGCTTGCTTCTTATCCTGCGGGAGATCTGAGGTCGATCACCAACGGAATCAGAGGTGTCAGCGGGATATCAATGTCGCGGGATTCGAAATCGATCCTGGCATCAAAGCTGACCCGAATCAGATCGTCATATGTAAGCGAATTAAATGATTTTGAAAACGCCCGTGAGATCGCGAAAACGACGGGCGAAGAAAGCCTGCTGCCGCTCGGCTCGAGCTGGGTAGGGGAAGAAAAAATTGTCTATTCCCAAACAAAGAACGGCGATGCCGATATTTGGATAATGAATGCGGATGGCACAAAAGCCAAGCAGCTGACAACAGGCGAAGGTGCCGATTATTCTCCGTTTGTTTCTCCTGACGAGAAACAGATCTACTTCCTCTCAAACCGAAAGGGCGAGCTTGGAATTTGGAGTATGGATCTCGACGGGCAAAATCAAACAAAAGTTATTTCGCTGCCAAATATGCTTCAGCCATCGTTTTCCGTGACCAAAGACGGGATCTTCTATCTGGCGAAGGCTCCGGATAATCCTTACCGGGTTTTATGGAAATCGGATCGGGAAGGCAAAGCGGTCAAACAGGTCACATCAAAATTCACAGGTGCGCCCAAGATCTCGCCGGATGGGAAATTTGTTTTTTGCATTTACCCGAAGGCAGATTCAAAAACCATGAGCACACGGCAGCCCCTTCATCAGACGATCCTTTCAGCTGAGACAGGAAAAGTATTAAAACAATTTGAAAAGCTAACGTTGTTTAAAGCTCCGGTCGCTGCATGGAAAACTGACAACAGCGGGGTCTTAGTCGTTGAAGATTCAAAGCTTTGGCTTAAACGAATCGATCAGGAAAAACCCGCCTTGGTTAAAGAATGGGAAAACGGAACGGTCTATCAGATTTCGCTTTCGAAAAGCGGTGAAAAGGTCTATTACCAAAAGGGAGAGGAAGTAATCAGCGTTGTCGAGCTGGAGGATTCGAGCGTGGAGTGATAGTGAAGCAATTATTCCATTTCGAGATGCATTTTAAGACGCTTCAGGTCTCCTTCGGATTTCTCAAGCACCTTTTTAGAAAGTACGCCCAATGGCGTGTCGAAACGAATCTCGCTGATACTCGTGACTCTTAGCTTCACCTCGGTTCCATTCTCAGTTTCACTTAGATTGTAGGTGATATTCATTTCAAACGGCTCATCACCATACATTTGCACCGATTTGTTTTCTTCAAATCCCGTAACCAGGAGCTTGCAATTGTAGTGGGTATTGAGAAATGTGCCGACTCGTTCGACCTTGGCGCCTTTTTTGTATTGTCCCGATTCCATCGGATAGACGCCGGAAAGCCCGGAAACCCAGAGTTTGTCTTGCTTTGGGTCAAACATCAATTCTGCAACCTCGGCAGGCGAGCGATCAATTAAAACCTCTGCTGTAACATCAATTGCCATTTTTTATAAGACTCCAATTCTGAAATTTATTTTACTTGAGGGTTTGCGACAAAAAGATAACAACAAACACGATACCTGTAAAGCCCCTGGGAAAGCGAAGCAATGTGTTTAACCGCCTGTTTGCCAAGTCTTTATCGCTTCGATCGGATAAATCAGCATCAAAATATTTATTAAAAGGCTGTCCTTGATCGTGAGTATAAGGATCACTTCGACGAGCAAAAATAATCCGATCGCCCAGCGGAATTTGAGGTTATAGGCAATAACAAATCCGACCGCACACGCAACGACGTCACCCAAAGAATTGACTATTGAATCGCCAAAATATTCGAGGGAAGCTGTGTTTGCGCGGTATATCTCAATTATGTATTTTGAATTCTCTATCACTTCCCAGATCGCCTCGGTAAACACGGCAAGAAACAAAAGCCACGCAAACGAGAGTTTTTTGCCGAGAATCTTGTGAAAGATCAGATCCAAACCCCAAAGAAACAAAAACCCGTGAAGAAGGTGTGTAAAAACATACGGGTCAAAGAGATGCTGCGAATTGTGCTTGCTCCAAACGTCGCTTGACCATAAGAAGAGGGGTGAGTCCCATTTGCAAAACCAAATCCTGCCTTGTGTCGAAAGCACGATGCACATCAAGACGATGATCGAAAACATTGATATCCATGGCAGATAGTCGATGGGTTCATCGTGCTTGAGTAGTTGGTCACTTTCGTGTTTGGCTATGAATTTGGACATCGTCGGAGCGCGGACATCTTGTCCGCATCATCGCCAAGCGATGAAATAAGTTTGTCATATCAGATTAGAGCGTTTTTTCGTTTGCATACGCAAACGTGCGGACAAGATGTCCGCGCTCCCAGTCTAAATTCCCAGCTCTGCTTTTGCTTCGGCAAACTTCTCAACAGCAAATTTCAGATCTTCTATCGAATGTGCGGCCGAAACCTGGGTACGAATTCGTGCTTTTCCTTTCGGCACGACTGGGAAAGAAAACGGTATTACGTAGACGCCTTTTGCCATCAGCGATTCTGCCATTTTTACTGCGGGTCTTGCGTCGCCAAACATGATCGGGACGATCGGATGCGTCCCCGGCAGAACCTCCAAACCAATTTTTGATATCTCGTCTCGGAAATATGTTGTGTTTGCTTCGAGCTTATCCCGCAGCTCGGTTGATTCTGATAACAGATCGATCGCTTTGATCGACGCGGCAACGATCGAAGGTGCAACGGAGTTCGAAAACAAATACGGCCGTGAACGCTGCCGTAGTATTTCGATCACCTCCTTTTTTGCCGATGTGTATCCGCCCATCGCCCCGCCCAGTGCTTTACCGAGCGTTCCGGTAATGATGTCGATCCTGTCCATAACGTCGGCATGTTCATGAGTTCCGCGGCCCCTTTCGCCCATGAATCCAACCGCGTGACAATCGTCGATCATCGTCAATGCGCCGTATTGCTCGGCAAGATCGCAGATGCCCTTTAGATTGGCGATGTAGCCGTCCATCGAGAAAACACCGTCGGTAGCGATGATCATTTGCCTGGCGCCACCAGCTTTTGCCTCTTTTAGTTTTGCCTCAAGATCTTCCATGTCGTTATTTTTGTAACGATAGCGGGCGGCTTTGCAAAGCCTTATGCCGTCGATGATGCTGGCGTGATTTAATTCGTCGGAAATGATCGCGTCTTCTTTATTAAAAAGCGGTTCAAAAAGTCCGCCGTTGGCATCAAAACACGCGGCGTAAAGAATAGTGTCCTCAGTGCCCAGAAACTCACTGATCTTTGCTTCGAGCTGTTTATGAATTTTCTGCGTTCCGCAAATAAAACGGACCGACGAAAGACCATAACCCCAGTCGTCAAAGGATTCGCGCGCCGCTTCAATTATTTCCGGGTGATCTGAAAGCCCTAAATAATTGTTGGCGCACATGTTTAAGACCTCGGCGTTTGAGACGCTTATCCTTGCATCCTGCGGACTCTCAATAACCCTTTCCGATTTGTAAGTGCCCGCTTCCTTTATATTTTGTATTTCCGATTCGAGAATCGCTTTTGTTGCTCCGTACATAATTTTTTCGTCAGTTCCACGGGTCGCCCTTGGCGACCAACAATATAGCCTATGGTGCAGGCGTTTTCGCCGAAACCATAGGAACTTGATTTTAACCCAGCCGCTCGCTGAAAGTGAGCAACAATAAAGCTTCAATCCCAGACATATTGCTCATCAAATTCAAGATCGTATTTTCTCAGAAGTCCTTTATATTCCGATTTGAAATCTCTTTCTTTGTGATGTTCTTTCTGGTTTGAAATATAATTTTTCACAACGTCAATTTCCAATTGCCCAACCGAAAAAGCTCCCTAACCTCTTTGCCAATAAAAATCGCTGAAGATTGAATCTTGTTCTATGATCCAACCGAACTATCTATCTTTACATCGCCAATTAAATCGGGAAGATCGATTTTCTTTGGTACGAAACCAATAAATGAATGTGATTTGTAGTTCCGTTTGCAATTATCAATTTCGCATCATTATTTTTGACAACTCCATGAATGTAACCGAATAAATCGTCTTCGATTCCTGGATGAATCAGATCTGCCCGGTTCTTTGTCGAAAAAACTATGTGGGCCAGCATTTTAACAATCGATTGCGGCATATCTGTTCGTCACCTTCAGCGACGGCGTGCGTTTAATTCATTCCTAGCGATTCTCGCTAGGCTATATTGTTTGTCGCCTTTGGCGACGGAGGAGCCAGCCGACCTAAACCTCACCCCATTCCAATATCACTTTCCCGCAATTGCCTGACATCATCGCTTCAAACCCTTTCTCATATTCGTGATACGGAAAACGATGGGTTATAACCGGCTCAATATTTACACCCGATTGCAGCAGAACCGACATATGGTACCAGGTCTCAAAGATCTTTCGGCCGTAAATGCCCTTGATCGTAAGCATATTGAAAACGACCTTGTTCCAATCGATGGCGATTTCTTCAGGAGGAATTCCAAGCATGGCGATGCTGCCGCCGTGGGCCATATTGGCGATCATATCCCTAAACGCACTGGCGTTTCCTGACATTTCGAGTCCGACATCAAAACCCTCGGTCATTCCAAGCTCTTTTTGAATATCGCTCAAGTCTTCTTCGGCTGCATTTACCGTCCTGGTTACATCAAACTTCTCGGCAAGTTTCAAACGATATGGATTTACGTCTGTGATGACGACATGCCTTGCTCCGATGTGTCTGGCAACTGCGATCGCCATTATCCCGATCGGTCCCGCGCCCGTTATGAGAACATCTTCACCAACCATCGGAAATGCGAGAGCCGAGTGGACTGCGTTTCCAAATGGGTCGAAAAACGAAGCGACTTCCAAATTTACTTCAGGCTCGTGACGCCAAATATTCTGCATCGGCATGGCGATATATTCAGCATACGAACCATCCGTCTGTACGCCGACACCGATCGTATTTGCACAGCGATAACGCCTTCCTGCTTTACAATTTCGGCAAACTCCGCAAACCAGGTGACCCTCACCGCTGACAATATCGCCTACCTTAAGATCGTTTTTTTCGTTTACGTTTTTACCAACTTCAACAATTTCGCCGACAAATTCATGTCCGATCGTTGTCGGGATCTTGATGTTTTTCTGAGCCCAACTGTCCCATTTGTAAATGTGAACATCGGTTCCGCAAATCCCGGTTTTCAAAACACGGATCAAAACGTCGTTATCAGAGATCTCTGGTTCGGGAACATCTTCAAGCCACAAACCCTCCGCTGCTTTACTTTTTACAAGTGCCTTCATTTAAGAACTATCTCCGCTCCGATCGTTTTGTTGAATATTGTAAGTAAACCCAGAAAATTGTCGAATGTCGGTAAGAGAATTGTCAGTTAAATTTCTTTGGGCGAGACCAGCACGCGGTCAACCCGTGTTCCATCCATGTCAACCACTTCGAAAGAATACGCACCCCAATCAAACCGGTCGCCTGTTGCGGGCAGCTTTTCCAGGCGTTTGATCACAAATCCGGCAAGCGTTTCATACATTCCGAATTCATCTTCAGGTAGTTCGTCCATTCCCAAAACATCCCGATATTCGGTATTGGAAAGCCGTGCATCAAGCAGCCATGAACCGTCTTCGCGCTGAACCGCACTTTCATTTGTAATTCCGTCAAACGGCAGATCACCTACGATCGCTTCCAGAATATCGTTGGTTGTAACGATTCCCTGTGTTGAGCCAAACTCGTCGATAATTACGGCGAGATGGGTGTTTGAATCCCGAAAATTCTGAAGAACCTCGAGTGCCGAGGTCGTTTCGGGGATAAAGATCGGATTTTTTACAATCGATCTTATGTTCGAAAAACCACCCGAAAGATATAGATCCAAAAGGTCTTTCGCTTTTATAAATCCATGTATGTTATCTAAATCTTTATCCGCGACGAGGCGACGGGAATATGGCGAATTCTCTATCTTCTTTTTAATGACCTCGCTTGAATCATTGAGGTCGATCCAGGCAATTTTTGTGCGGGGTGTCATCAATGCCGAAATACTCTGATCGTCGAGATTGATGACGTTTTTCATCAACTCTTCCTCGGTTTTTTCGATTACGCCTTCCGTCGTGCCCTCGATAAGGATCGCCCTGATCTCTTCTTCGGTAACGGAGGTCTCGTCCGATTTTTTTTGACGCAGCAATTTCAAAAGTGCTTTGGTCGATTCACTCAAAAGCCAAACGGCAGGTGCCGTCATCTTTGAAATGAAGTTCATCGGCCGTGAAATCAGAGCCGCAATTCTCTCCGGCGCATTAAGCCCAATTCGTTTCGGCACGAGTTCGCCGATGACTAGTGAGAAATAGGTAATTATCAGCACGACCAGTCCAAAGCTTATTTCGCGCGCGAATGGTTTGAATATCGCAATTTTTTCTACGAACGGAACAAGATGAAAGGCGAGTGTGGCACCGCCGAATGCACCTAAAAGCACACCGACAAGGGTGATTCCGATTTGCACGGTTGAAAGAAAGCGATCCGGGGATTCGGTAAGTTTGATCGCGGCTTTTGCACCCAGGTTACCTTCGTCAGCAAGCTTTTGCAGACGGACGTGCCTGGCCGACACAACTGCAATTTCGGACATCGAAAAGAGACCGTTGATCAGTAGTAAAACAAATATTAAAAGGACTTCGAGTCCGATCTGTTCCATATTCGAATAGAAACCTGGTAATCGCCCGGCGCTAAATCGACCGACCGCAAACAACCAGGTACCCCAGTTCGGTTGTCCGCAAGAGATATCCGCGAACGAAAGAAAGACCCGCGCGGATGAAAAAACTGCTAAGAGTTATCTGTCGCACAAGGTCTCGATATTTTTTCTGATGATCCGAATTGCTTTGCGCCTCAGGCAATTGTGTTGACGATACCATCAAACCAAATGGGGCAATCTACACTCCCTGCATAGAATTTCCACTACTAGATTAGCGAAATCTGTGACTTTTGCCAACAAATCATAACTGTTAAAGATCCGCCATATCCCATTTTTGCCGAACATCTATTATCAGTTTCGCGACCTTGTCGGAAACCTTTCTGAAGTATTCGTCCGCCTTTTTCTGGTCGAACTTAACGTAACCTTCACCTTCTTTGTAGAGCCCGATCGACGACGGAAATGGCGTTGCCGACCAAGTACCGCTTCTCGGATAAGGAGTTGCGAGCGAATCCTTATAGCGCTTTTGGTCAACCAATTTCGGGTCGATCGCCTGGATAAAGGCAGTTTCATTCCAACCGGCATGTCCGCCGTTTTCGCCAAATACTTCTTGAGTTACATCTGCGGCAAACGACCACCAATTTATCACCAAAGTTCGAACCTTTTTCTCGTTTGCGACCTCTGCCGCGACCGACTGCAATACAGCGGTTTGCCCGCCGCCATGTCCATTGACGATTATGATGTTTTTAAATCCGTTTTTCACGAGGCCTTCTAAAATCTCTTTTACAAAAGGTCGATAGACCTTCTCACTCATTTTGAACGCCCCGGGATAGGCGGCGAGGCTCCCCGTCATTCCATAAGAGAGCGTCGGCGCGATCATTGAATTCGTTCGTTTCGCGATCACTTTTGCCATGGCCGTCGGAGCGGTATTGTCAGCCCCATTGTTGGCAACACCGTGCGGCTCCAGTGTTCCGGTCGGAAGTAAGACGGTGTCGATCTTCGACGGGATCGCTTCCTGAAATTCCATCCAGTTTATCCGGTCCATTTCGCGTGTGGAGACGATGTCGGATTGTGTGAATACGGCTAAATGTGCTGCGGCGATCAAAATAATGGCGCTAGTAATCAATTTCATATCTAGCATCCTACTAAAAAATCAGGCCAAAACACGACTGCAAAAGAGTGTGCACGTACTCCTTTGAGATTCTCGCGCTTTGCTTTAAGTTCTGCGGGCTCTTTTAGTTCAATATCCAGAGTAGGCCATCTGCACAGTAGCGCACGTGTTTCTGCCTGTTATTCCGCGACGCTTGTTGATCCGACATCACTTTTGGTGCTCAGCGTTACGGATTTTTTACGATCCTGCCGTACTTCTTAAATATCTCGATCGTTCGTTCGATCGGCAGCGCCTCGACCGTGCGGCCCATTTGACCTTTCACTGTCGTCGCGCGAAAGAGCGAATTGTATATCGCTTTTTCGGTCGCCTCGATCGTTGCGAGAAATAGAGGCGACATTGAATTATTCGGAAGAAGTTTTTTCTCCCTGGGTCCGCTGCTGCTTGCTGTTATCCGCACCTCTTTTGCCGTTGAAAATGCGATCGCATAATCGCCGCTACCGTTTGATCCCGATGCCCCGGTTCTTGCAAGTCCCATCATCGAACGCGCGGCAATGCGCTTTAAATTTCTTGCACCGACGGGAGCGTCTGTAGCGATCACGATAATTATCGAACCATCGGCATTGTCATTAAGATCCGGCCGGGCAGCTTCGGCGCGCTTTACCTTTTGTGATCCCAGGTATCGCCTGAGGTAGTATTTGTCGAGTTCAACCCCGATCGGAACGCCGGCTATCTGGAGGACGCCTCCATAATTGGACTCAACCAAACCCCCGACGGTATATCCCCCGAGAGAATCAGGGAGTTTGCGCGATGCGGTCCCGATCCCACCTTTCCAGCCAAAGGCGATGGTCCCAGTGCCTGCGCCAACCGAGCCTTCCTCGATCTTTCCCGTTTTTGCACTTTGAATTGCATTAAAGACATCTGCCTGAGTGATATATCTTCCGCGTATGTCATTGAGATATCCGTCATTCGTTTCGGCGACGACCGGATTGATCGACCGCACATTCTCATTTCCCGGAAGCGCGAGCATGTGATCGATCAAAAAATTACCGACTTTGG
>JABDJV010000192.1 GCA_013003295.1 Pyrinomonadaceae bacterium
TCAGGAGACGGGAGTCAGGAGACGGGAGTCAGGAGTCAGAAGACGGGAGTCAGGAGTCAGGAGTCAGGAGTCAGGAGACGGGAGTCAGGAGACGGGAGGCAGGAGACAGGAGTCAGGAGTCAAACTAAAAAGCCACTCCCTGACGGTCTGGCTACCGACACTAGGCAACACACAGCGTGAATCACGAATTACGAATTGCGTATTGCGCCCACGCAACCTATTTATCCCGGCCGCTGGATTCATGGGCTTCGATCGCTTCACGAACCTTTACTGCCAGGGTCATTGGCGTAAACGGTTTCCCGAGAAAGTGCACATCTTCCTCGAGAACGCCGTGGCGCGACATAATGTCGTCGGTGTAGCCGGACATAAATAGAACCGACAGCTCAGGGTGGACATCCTTTAGTTTCTTGGCCAATTCCTTTCCGTTCATTTTCGGCATTACCACATCGGTCAAGAGTAGATTGATCTCGTTTTCGTACGATTTTGCCACTTCGATCGCCTGTTCGCCGTCTTTGGCATCAATGATCGTGTAGCCGAGGGATTCAAGCACTTCCATCGACGTCTTACGGATGTGTTCCTCATCTTCGACCAAAAGAATTGTCTCGGTTCCCGGAGGAATTGTCTTCACCTTTTCCGGTTTTACTACTTTTGCGCCCTTGTCAGTTCTGGGAAAATGGAGCGTAAAGGTGGTTCCTTCCTGTAATTTACTATTGACCCAGATAAAACCTTTTGACTGCTTGACGATTCCATAAACCGTTGCCAAACCGAGCCCAGTTCCTTTTCCTGCCTCCTTGGTGGTAAAAAACGGTTCGAATATGTGCTTTTTTGTTTTTGCACTCATTCCGATGCCGTTGTCCCTTACCGTCAGTTCGATATAGGTCCCTTTTGGCTGTGCCCTGTGTTTGAAGGTGTTTTCGTCGATGGTGATATTTGAAGTCTCGATCGAGAGTTTTCCACCTCGATGCATTGCGTCGCGCGCATTTACGGCTAAATTCATCAGGATCTGGGTCATCTGATTCGGGTCGACAAAACAAACTCCCAGGTTTTGGTCAAGCTTTAAGGTGATCTCTATATCCTCGCCGATAAGCGTACGGATAATTTTGATAAATTCTTCGACGACATCATTCAGCACCAACGGCTGCGGTTGGAGGGTCTGTTTTCGGCCAAATGCAAGAAGCTGTTTGACCATCACCGCGGCATTATCCGTGACCGTCTTAATGTCGTTGACGCGCGGGCGAAGCGGATCGTTTTCCGGCAGCTTCCGGTTGATCATATCTACCTGGAGCATTATTACCGCAAGAAAATTGTTGAAATCGTGCGCGAT
Source organism: Pyrinomonadaceae bacterium (assembly GCA_013003295.1). Lineage (GTDB taxonomy): Bacteria > Acidobacteriota > Blastocatellia > Pyrinomonadales > Pyrinomonadaceae > Aridibacter. The sequence continues at coordinate 1,325 of JABDJV010000192.1, forward strand.
TCCGCCGGCGAGACGCCCGATCGGTTCGATCTTCTGTGAATGGCGGAGTTGTTCTTCGGCAACGCGGTAGGCTTTTTCCGCTCGTTTTCGTTCGGTTATATCACGCTGAGTTCCCCAAATCCGAATCAGCTTTCCTTTTTCGACAATTCCGATCAGGCTGCTCAAATAGAATTTTTCATTACGCTGCGCGTCAAATTCGCGGATCTCAAAGTCGTCAACCTGATAGCCCGACTCGACAAATTTCTTCAGAAATTCTTTTGCAGTCGCCTTGTTCTGAACAAAATACGCGAATGGCTTTCCGATAACCTCATCTTCGCTCGAGTAACCATAATGTTTTGCTTTTGATTCACTTGACTCGGCCAGGCTGGTATCGCTGAAGATCTTCGCGATTTGCTGATCGATACTGTCTGTTAAAGGAATCGGCGGTTTTAATTCAAAATGTGAGATCTCCAGGCCATTCTGTCTTATAAATAAACGATAAGCCTCCTGGGATTTTTTTATCCTTGCCTCGGCATTTTTTCGTTCGGTAATATCGGTTACAAAGGCTGTCCGCAGCCCGCCGGGGAGATTGCCGGTAAAGGCTTCACCCCAAACCCAGGAACCGTCTTTTTTTCGGTATTCCCATTCGCTTCTGAGTTGAATTGATTCTGACTCAGATTGGCTGCGTTGAAGTTCGAGCATCCGCGCGACTTCTTCAGATCTCTTGAGATCGAGCACATTCTTGCCGACGAGTTCGCCGGGCTGGTAACCGAGAAAGCGGGAGGCTGCGGAATTTGAATACTTAAGATTAAAATCGGCATCGGCAATAAAAACCGGACACGGCGCAAGCTCGATCAGCTTTTTGTAAAATTCGTCCGGAGCTTCAAAAGATCCGAGTGTTTTCTTTTCTGCCGCGCGGCGCGGTCTGTACGGAATCCCATCGCCCGGTTTCTGCTGCTTCTTATGAAACAGCGCTATAAATTCGGGCTCATCCTCGAGGTGCAAAAAGTCGATTTGAAAAACGCCTTTCGGGTTTTTATTGATTCGGTATGAGGTTCTCCAGCGGTAGGTGTCGTGATCAAATGCTTGCTGCAGACACATTTCGGTTTCGGATTCCCGGGCGGCAACAAGCTCGCGCCAATTCGTTTTCAACAAATCCGAGCTATCGTATCCGAAATTTCGACAGAAGCTGTCATTCGCCGCAAAAATATCGCCTTTGCGATTGAGAATTAGTACTTCATTTGGAAGCGAATCAAAAAATGTTGCGCCAAAACCAATTTGAGAAAACATTTTATTGGCTTCAGTCGATTCAAATGCGGCGGCGGCACTAAGATTATTTAGTTGTTTTTTCATTTTGGGAGTGTTGGGGGGCTACTCGGAAACTAGTAACTGGCGCGATTATAGTACAGATCAGCCGGGGAAGTCCAGAAAGTTGGGAAGTCTGGGAAGTCTGGACAGTCGGGGAAGTCGAGGAAGTCTGGGAAGTCGGGGAAGTCTGGGAGGTCGGGGAAGTCTGGAAAGTCGGGACAGTCGGGGAAGTCGAGGAAGTCGGCGAAGTCTGGGAGGTTTGGATAGTCTGGACCGTGGAGAAATAATGATATCTTTTCCCAGACTTCCTAGACTCCCTACACTTCCCCGACTGTCTCGACTTGTTCAACATCTTTACGGTAAACGTAGGCAAGTATCTCTGCCACTGCGCCGAAGAACTCGACCGGCACCATTTGATTTGGTTCGACCATTCGATAAAGGGCGCGTGCGAGCGGCGGGTTTTCGACAAGCGGGATCTCGTTTTCCATTGCTATGTCACGTATCTTTTTGGCGATTATGTCGGCGCCCTTGGCCACAACTTGCGGCGCGGCGTCCATATCGCGGTCATAGCGCAAAGCGACTGCAAAATGCGTCGGATTTGTGACGACAACGGTCGCATCCGGAACCTCCGCGAGGGATCTCTTTTGAACAAGTGCACGCGCAGAACGCCGTCTCTGGCCTTTGATGAGCGGATCGCCTTCCTGCTGTTTAAACTCGTCGCGAACTTCCTGTTTTGTCATTCGCAGCGACTTTTCATGTTTGTAAACTGCGTATCCGTAATCAGCGATAGCGAGCGCGAACATTACAATTCCGTATCTCAGCGCCAGATGAAACAGGGTTTCGCCGAGTTTTGTGGCAACGGTTCCGACGGGAGCATTGATCAGAGTCGGAGCATTTTCGACCATTGGGGCCAGCACGCCGTATGCAACTGCGGCGAATAATGCCAATTTTATCGACGACTTGGAGAGATTTACGATCGCATCCAATCCGAAAACCCGTTTTATATTTGCCACCGGATTAAACTTCTCCGGCTTTGGCTTTAGCGCCGCAGGTGTAAACGTAAATCCGGTTTGAACTACATTTCCCGCGACCCCGCCGGTAACGCCGATCAAAATTACCGGAACTGCGACCAGCGCAAGCGTTTTTACCGCCTCGATAATGATCAGATGCGCGCCGCGTTCGGTAAGCGTCTGTCCGATGATTATCTTATTCCCCAAACCGCGGACATAGCCGCCCAATTCAAAAAAGATATGGTCGCCGAGGATGGTCAGAGCGACCAGGGCGCCGAGGAAAATAAGCGCAGTTGGAAGTTCGGTTCCGCGCGCCAGCTGGCCTTTTTTCCGGGCGTCCTCGCGTTTTTTCGGGGTGGCTTTTTCCTTGCGTTCTTGTGACATTTCTTATTTAGTGGTCTCTAAATCGATCCCAAAACCCGGTCCAAACCGACGTAGAGCGTGGACAATACGTCGCGAAACGCCGTCGGTATAAAATAGAGCGACGCGCCGACGATCCACAGCCCGATCCCGATCTTCAACGGAAAACCAAGTATAAAAACCTGAAACTGCGGCGCCGTCCGGCCAAAAAATTCGAGTCCGAATTCAACTACGACCAAAACGATAATTGCCGGAGCCGCCAATGAGACTCCGACAATTAAGGCATCGGCCGACATTCGAACTAGCATGTCGACCAGCTGGGGTGAAAGCGAAAATGAGCCGGGCGCGGTGGTTTCGTAACTTTTAACTGCCGCGATCAAAAACCAGTGGTGTCCATTAGCGGCCAGAAGCACGATTATGCTGAGCATTTGCGCGAGGATCCCAAAGGTCGTCGTTTGAGCATTCGTGTTTGGATCGATCACGCCGGCTAGGGCAAAGCCCATCTGAGCGCCGAGAAAGTGGGCTCCCATTTCAAATCCGAGGAAAATAATGCGTCCAACAAACCCCAACAGCAGTCCGATCAGTAATTCGCCAAGCAGGATAAGGGTTAACGGAAATATATCGGCCGGAATATTCTGAAGCCTGGGCAGAAGAAACGGCGTCAGGGTCAGAGACAGAACACCCGCGATCACAACCCGTACATTGAAGGAGATCGACCGGTGGGCCCAAAAGGGAGCGAATGTTACCAGTCCGCCGATCCTTGCTAAGACGACGAGAAAAACCAGTATCGGCTGTAATGGGACGTTAAATGTTTCCATTTTCGTTTAGGGTTCAGTGTTCAGTGTTCAGGGTTCCGGCTTTGAATTCCGGGATTGAGAATTCGAGGTTCAACTTAAGCAAACGAACTCTGAACTCTAAACTTTGAACTCTAAACTCTTTTAACTCACTTAATGAACGGCGTAAAATCCTTGAACATCGCTTCGGTGAAGGTCAGAAGAACTTGCAGTATCCATGGGAAACTCAGCAGGAAAACTCCAAAGATCACGATCACTCTTGGAGCAAAGGAAAAGGTTTGATCCTGGATCGACGTCAGCGTTTGTATCAAACTCACGCATATTCCGACGGCGATCGCGGTGACAAGCATCGGTGCGACGATCCACAGCAGGGTGGTTAGGGCGTTTTGAATTAGTGTTGTGATTAGAGCGTCTGACATATTTGTTAAACCACGCTTTTTACGAGCGAGCTGACAATTAAATACCAACCG
>JABDJV010000196.1 GCA_013003295.1 Pyrinomonadaceae bacterium
ATATCCGCCTTGATCCTGGGCCATGCCTCCTGACCGTCAATTTGAGTCGTTACAAATTCTCCGGTCGACAACTCCAGATAGGAAACCCCAAATGCGTCGCCAACTCCCGAAACGGCGGCTAAATAAACCGGTTCCTTTTTCTCGAGCAGTTGCTCGTCGATCGCAGTTCCGGGGGTAATGATCCTTACGACCTCGCGTTTGACCAGCTTTTTTGTTTTTGATGCGTCTTCGGTCTGTTCGCAGATCGCTACCCGGTATCCTTTCCGCACTAATTTAGATATGTATCCGGCAGCTGCATGATGAGGGACCCCGCACATAGGGATCGGATTTGCAGACTGTTTCTGACGGGCGGTAAGGGTTATATCGAGTTCGCGCGCTCCCGTAATTGCGTCTTCATTGAAGAGTTCGTAGAAATCGCCTAACCGGAAAAGCAAAAGCGTTCCGGGATACTGCTTTTTCAAGTCTAAATATTGCCGAAGCATCGGCGTCGGTTTCTGCATAGATCCTTCAGGGAGATTAGAGTAAGACCGTGTCGATCTGCACAATCTATCACTAAAACTCGAACACATTCAAACAAGGTCTTTTGCATATTTGAGAGGATTTGTAGAAAATACCTCTTTGACCAAAATCCAAGTGTTTTCAAAGGTTAAATGAACAAAATCGTTTTTACAAATGGATGTTTCGACATAATCCACGCCGGACATATTGACCTCCTTGAGCGGGCCAAACAACTCGGCGAAAAACTGATCGTCGGGATCAACAGCGACAGTTCCGTTCGCTCGATCAAGGGTGCCGGCCGGCCGATTTTGTCGCAGGAAGAGAGAGCGGTCATCCTGGTAGCCCTTGAAGCGGTGGACGAGGTCAGGATATTTGACGATTTGACGCCGGAAACCCTGATCAAAGAGATCAAACCCAATGTTTTAGTAAAGGGCGGCGACTGGGATGAATCAGAAATAATCGGCGCTGATTTTGTTAAGCAAACCGGCGGTGAGGTCCACTCGATCCCTCTCAGGCAGGGCCATTCGACAAGCCGTATCATTAAAAAAGCCGCTGAGCTTCAAAATGGAGAATCCGCCCCGACGCCAAAAAACCCTGAAGAAAGGGTAAATGGAGATCTGACAACAAACGCTCTGGTGGAACACATCGGGGTTTTAAAAAAGGTTATCCGGGAGCAGACGTCACAAATCGAAGATGCGGCTCAAATGATCCTTGCGGCAGTCGATAACGATCGGAAGATCCTCGTTTGCGGAAATGGCGGAAGTGCAGCCGACGCGCAGCATATCGCCACGGAGTTTGTGGTCCGTTATGAAGCCGAGCGGCGGGCTGTTCCGGCGATCGCCCTGACAACTGACACGTCGGCGCTGACTGCATCCGCGAATGACTATTCCTTCGAGCACGTATTTTCGCGACAGATCGAGGCACTCGCTGCGGAAGGCGATGTATTGATCGCAATTAGTACCAGCGGGAATTCACCGAACGTCATAAAGGCGGTCATGGCCGCACGAAACAAGGGCTGCAGCGTCGTCGGATTGACCGGGAAAAATGGAAAGAAACTAGCCGCTCTTTGTGATGTTTGCGTTATGGTACCGGCAGAAAAAACGTCCAGAATTCAGGAAGCCCACATTACGATCGGTCATATTTTGTGTGAAACAGTAGATAGGAAATTGGCGCAGGAATCATAATTCTCACGTATTTCTATGCAGGATACCTTGGACAAATTCAGTGAAGTAGAGGTGTTGGTCGTAGGAGACGCAATGCTCGACCAATACTGGTGGGGTGCGGTTAACCGTATCTCCCCGGAGGCACCGGTGCCGGTTGTTTCATTGGAGAGAAAAACCACTATTCCCGGTGGAACCGCAAATGTTGCCGCCAATATTGCCGGGCTGGGAGCAAAGGCTCACCTGGTTGGTGTCGTGGGTGATGATGAAGAGGGAAATGAACTCAGAAAAACGCTGGAGAATATTGGTGTCTCAAGCGACCATCTGATCCCGGCGCTGACGCGACCAACAACGTCGAAAACAAGGATCATTGCGAACAATCAGCAGGTGACCAGAGTTGACCGTGAATCGACCGACCCGTTGGCTACCGATACTGCGAAGAAATTATTGGACAAGGTCGCGGCCCTGATCAATGACGTCGATATTGTTCTCGTCTCGGATTATGCAAAAGGCGTAATAACTGCGGAGACCGCGGCCCGGATTATTTCTTTGGCAGCGGAGAATGGTAAGCAGGTTTTGGTGGATCCGAAGGGTAAGGATTACAGTAAATACAGAGGCGCTTCGATCTTAACGCCGAATCAAAAGGAAGCGTTGGAAGCATGCGGTTTTGATGAGGTCGATGATAAATCGATTCCGGCAGCCGGCGATAAGCTGATGAGCGACCTCGGCCTGGAATTTCTTTTGATCACGCGCGGCGAAAAGGGAATGTCGCTATTTTCAGCCGGGAAGGGCGAAAGACAGATCGCTGCGAATGCGCGAAGGGTCTTTGATGTAACCGGCGCGGGAGATACCGTAATTTCAACGCTCGCGGTCGCTCTGGCAGCGGGAAACGGCTTCTATGATTCGTGTGAAATGGCGAATATTGCCGCCGGTTTGGTCGTCGAAAAGGTTGGAACGCGACCGATTTCAAAAGAAGAAATGTCTGAATACTATAAAGGTTAAAACGAAAATAGCTCGAGCCATTATTTGCGGAGCGGCTTTGAGAAATTCAGCTTTGTATGTCGTCAAAAAATCTAAAACTTGAATCATACGGCGTTAAGATCTCCATTGACGTTGCGGAGGTTCATCAAAAACAAAGGGTCCTGGACCGGCTGGAAGATATTTTGCCGATCGAGTTTAAGGTGCTTGGTTCAAATGCTAAAACAAGGCACCACTTTTCGATAAAACCTGAAAAGAAGAAGAAATTCAGTCTGCTTAAGGGGGATGAAAATGTCTTATCGAATACTGATGAGGACCAAATGCTTGAACGTTTGGATAGCAATATCAGGCTGACGGTTGCGGAATTTGCAGTTGACCACGTATTTGTACATTCCGGCGTGGTTGAATGGAAAGGGAAGGCCATCATGATCCCTGCCAGCAGTTACGACGGAAAGACAACAATGGTCGCCGAATTGGTGAAAAAGGGAGCCACCTATTACTCTGATGAATATGCGATCCTAAATGAGAAAGGCTTGGTAACGCCGTTTCCAAAGACGTTGTCGATCAGAGAGGCGTCAAATAATGGCAAGCAGGTCGAGTATCCGGTTGAGACCTTCGGAGGAAAAAGGGGAGTCAAACCGCTTCCGATAGGGATGGTCCTGGTGACGAAATATAAAAAAGGCAGCCATTGGAAGCCCGAACTGCTCACACGCGGAGAGGGAGTATTGGAGATAATCTCGCACACGGTTCCGATAAGAAATAATCCGGAATTTTCACTAACGGTTTTGAACAAGGTTGTGGAAAATGCGCTTATCGTTAAAAGCAATCGTGGTGAAGCCTCACGGTTCGTAAACACATTGATCAAATTCTATGAGGAGCGTGTGACAAATAGTGGCTGTTCCTGATAACGACAACAAATGGAACCTGCTTCAGGCTAAACTTAATGAAACCAAGGTTACAAAAGCTTTTGAGGTTTTCGAGGATTCCGGGATCGAACCGGTGCTGATCAAGGGATATGCCTCTGCTCGTTTCTATCCGCCGGAAGTTGGCCGGGCCTATGTAGATGTTGACCTCGCTGTTCCACCCAATGAATTTCAAAAGGCCGAAGAGTTAATCAAGAGTACGCCTCTTGAAGGCGCAAATATTGATCTTCACAAAGGTTTTCGACATCTTGATACGGTTTCTTGGGACAGGCTTTTTGCCAACACGGAAGTGTTGGAATTAAATGATACAAAAATCCGCCTGTTGTGTCCCGAGGATCACCTGAGGATCCTTTGTGTGCATTGGCTGACCGATGGCGGCGAAAACAAAGAACGTCTTTGGGATATCTATTACGCGGTTGACAGGCGTCCGGAGGAATTCAGTTGGGAAAAATGCCTGGGAGTTGTATCGGAAAACCGTCAGCGGTGGATCAAATACACGATCGGCCTCGCCCACAAGTTTTTGGATCTTGATATTTCGGATTTGCCATTCAAGGATGAAGCAAAAAAGCTTCCCGGATGGCTGCCGGTTGAAGTGAAGAAGAATTGGGACGCCAACAATCCGATCGTTCCGCTCAATCATTGCCTGCATGACCGTAAGAAGTTATGGAAGCAGATAAAAAAACGCATACCGCCAAATCCGATCTTCTCGACGGTCTATATGGATGGGGACCTTGATTCCCGTACTAGAGTCTTTTACCAAATCGGAAACTTTGCCACCCGGTTCGCAGCGGTGATCAGGACGGCAATTGGCAAGAAGTTCCGGTCAGGCAAGGTGAAATAATGAGCGAGACAATTCTGGCCTTTGATACCGTGGTCTCATCCGGAGATGTATCCGTATGGAGGGATGGACGAGAGTTGGATTCTTCTACAGGCGAGTCAGGCGCATCGTCATCGGAAACTCTGCTAAATACCATTTCCCGTATCATTGAAGAGAATCAGTTGGAAAGGAGCGAAATCGATCTGTTAGCGGTCTCGTTGGGTCCGGGCAGCTATACGGGTATTCGAATTGGTATCGCGACCGCCTACGGGCTATCGGCATCGCTAAATTGTGAAACTATAGGGCTCTCGACGCTCGAAATCCTTGCAAACTCGATCGAAACAAACGAATGGGTCGTTTCGGGTGTTTGGGCCGGACGAAACGAAATTGCGCACCAGGAGTTCGAAGCCGGTAAGGACGTGATAGGAGGAATTGAGCTCGAGACCGTCGAAGACCTGCTTTCGAAATATTCCGGACGGAACGTAAAGATCGCGCTGGACAGGAAAAGTTTCGAAGAAGTCCGGAAGGTCAGACCGAAACCGCTTGATAACATCTTCACTCCAAAAACGAATATCGCGTCGGTACTTGCAGAAATCGCCGCCGGTAGACTTGTCGGGGCCACGGGCGTTGAGCTTACGCCGATATATTCGCGAAGCCTGTTTGATAAAAAATGAAGGACCAGTTCGAAATCTCAGCTATCCACGAATCTGATATTGATCAAGTGAAGCTGATCGAGGGTGAGGCCGGTCTTAGCGTTTGGCCGGAAGCGAGCTATTTGAAATTGATAAGAAACGAGCATTCGATTTGTTTAAAGATTAAAACGAACAAAGACGGCGCGCTAAAAACGGTCGGGTTTATCGTGTCGCAAATTTTGGTCGAACCCGAAGATGCTGCGGGATCCGCGGAGATTTACAATATTTCCGTTTTGCGAGCGAAAAGACGAAAGGGTTTTGGGGCCGCGTTGATCGATCGGCTAATTTC
>JABDJV010000255.1 GCA_013003295.1 Pyrinomonadaceae bacterium
CCATCCAGATACTCGAGCAGGGGAATCGCATATTTTCTCGACACTCCCGCAACTTCTTTAAACTCCGGTACGCCGATCAAACGGTCAGGGGTTTTTTCTTCCGCATAAGATCTTACTTTTCCAACTAATTCCTTTATCACTTCGTTTCCGAAGTAGAAATCGTCTGTTATTTTCAAAACTTTTCCCGAATTCACGATCAGCTGAAAGATCTTTCTTGCGTCGTCTTCAGAAAGGTTTGTGCCGGCAACCGAGTCATTTAAAGCGGCTTTAAGCGTCGGCACCTTAAGTCCGGATTCAGTGTAAATATCAGTCAGCCGTTTTTCGATCTTCTTTTCACCCGCGGATAATTCTGTACTGTGCGATTCGGCCCTCACGGTGTCGGATTCAGAGATCACCCTGCCTTCTTTTTCCAGGTATCCAATAGCGGTCTTGAATACTTCGACGGGAATGCCCGCAGATGTTTTTTCTCTTAGAGTCTCCCGCAGAATTCCGGCCGCAAGCGGATCTGTTTTGTGAAAATGTTGAATTTCCGAGAGTATTCTTAGCTTCAGCTCATCAAACGGGGTCCTGGCAACATAAACACCCTCGCATTCGATAATCGATTTCGATTCCAGGTTTTTCTTGATCGCAGTCGATAAAAAGCTCGCTTTCCATCCCGTTCTGGCCTGTAGATCCCGGAATTTCGACCCTGCATCTTTTTCGGTTTCCAAAAATATTCGCAATCTTGCAGCCGAATCAGTCTCGTCTTCGTTCTTGATAAGTGCCGACAAATATTCGATCACGCCGGGAAGGTCCTTTCGCTGGTGTTTCCTGGCCAAAGCGTCCAAAATCCCTCCGCCGGCAATTGTAATTTGGGGAGAATACTGTCTCAAAATAAAATGTTCACCCGGAACCGCAGCGATCGGCCGCTCCAGCCTTATCTGAACAAAACCACTTTCGCCCGGGGCGATCTCTCTCGAATCATCGAGCACATCGATCCGCGCCAAAGCTTCGACCGTTCCTAAATGTACGCGAACCCGTTGGCGGCTTCTTAGCGGACGTTTTGCGGTATCCAATACTTCGATTTCTGAATCGATGATCTGCGTCGCACGAAGAGTTTCCGGCTCGGTCAAAACCATTCCCCGATCTATTTCGTCGTTATCGATGCCGCCTAAGTTCACCGCCGTCCGCTGTCCGGCACGCACCTTTCCGACATCTTTTCCGTGGGTTTGTAAACCGCGAACACGTACCTTTTTACCGATCGGAAGCAGCTGTTTTTCGCTTCCGGTTGCAATTTCCCCGGAAGCAAGCGTCCCGGTCACGACCGCGCCAAAGCCTTTAATCGAAAAAGTCCTGTCAATAGGCAGTCGCGGCACGAAATCGTCTCTTCTCTTCGGGATCTTTCGGGCGGTTTCACGCAGAGCGGATCTGAGTTCTTCAATACCCTCGCCGGTTTTTGAAGAAACCGAAATGATCTGCGAATTTTCCAGAAACGAATTCTTTACCAGCTCTTTGACATCAAGCTCTACAAGCTCAATAAGCTCTCTGTCAGCCAGATCTTTTTTTGTGAGGACTATGATTCCGCGTTTGGTTTTCAAAAGACGGCAGATCTCAAAATGCTCCCTGGTCTGCGGCATCACGCCTTCGTCGGCGGCTACCACCAAAACGACGACATCGATCCCGCTCGCTCCGGCGAGCATATTTTTGACAAATTTCTCATGCCCCGGAACATCGACAAAACCGATTCTTACATCACCAAGGTCCAGCTCGGCAAACCCTAGGTCGATCGTAATTCCGCGCTTTTTCTCTTCCGGCAAACGATCGGCATCAACCCCTGTAAGTGCTTTCACGAGGGCCGTCTTGCCGTGGTCAATATGTCCGGCTGTACCAACAATTATGTCCATAAATAACAAATCCAAAACCAGCGCAAATTGCTGCTAATCTTGGAACCGACTATCTTAGGCAGAGAGTCAATTGGCGACTTCAAAATCTATCCATTGCGACGCCGTTTTCCTGGTTAACAAGTCCCGTACGACTACCTGAAGTGCGTAATCGCCCGATGGCGCATTATACGGCAGACGCAAGGAACCCTTTGCCTTTATTCGGGCCCAGTCTTCCTGGCGTCCATAATCAGCAGTTTTTGGACTCCCTTTAGCAATGATCTCACCATTTTGATATAGATTAACCATAACTGCGATCTTTGGCCGCTTCGTTGATCGATCGGGCTTCGCATTATAGATGCGATAGCCAAAGGCCAATGTATCGCCTGCACTAAAGCTCCGTATGGCAGAAATATCCTTCGATCCAACCAACGAAACAGCGTTTTCTAGAGAGACCGCGGAAGACGGGTCTGGCAATTCGTCCTTGCCGGCCCCGGCAATTGTTAAACCCGACAGAAATATTTTACCTTTATCTAATTTAGGAACTCTGACGATCTGAACCGCGGATCCGACAAGAGCACTATTTACATCCCGCACCGCAACCCGAAAATTGTATACTCCCGATTTTTTTACATTTACTTCGGTGAGATAAACGAGTCCGTTTTCTTTGATAAACGGGATCGCATCCTGCCTGACTCTCACCGTATGGGTCCGGTTAAATTCGTCAACGACCTCATTTTTTTCATTCATTGTGACTGCGATAACGTCAAAAACCGCCTTTTTTCGTCGGTCTTCTGAGTCAGCAAATCTGATGTCCGATCCATCGATATGAATCAATGAACGAATGAAATTCCCTTTCTGACGCGTATTTCCAAAAAAAGCAGTTAGCCTCAATCCCAGGCCCGCATTCGGCAAGGGCGCGGTTAATGCCTCATAGAGTTCTGAATCACCCGTGCGGCGCGCGCGTTTTTGCCGTTCTGCCCCAACAAATCCAGCACGGGAAAATACGCGCAATTCTGGGCGTTTTAGCCGGATCTCTATCGTATGAAATTTTGGTCCCTTGAATACCTCATCAGTTGGCTCATATCCGAGCAAATAATACCCTCTCTCTAAATTCATCGCCTTCCGGAGGTGAACCGATAGATCATTGTTTCCGCGGTAAAATTCACCTCCGGTTTCATCCGCCAATAAAGCCAGGCCGCTCTGAAGGTCCCTTGACTGCGCCAGGCGCGATTCGGAAACCCGCCTGGTGGAGTTATTATCACTCCCAAAATTTATATCGGGTTTAATATCGTCGGCCGCGCTTATGAATAGGGGGTTGGTTACGCCGCGAACATCCACCGTATTGATCACAACCGCCGCCCGGTTCGCCTCGTTGGTCAAACTGCGCAGATGCTCCCGCGCGCGTTGCGAATTTCCGCTTTCGTCTAGTGTAGGTATTCCATCAGACATTAGAAACATCAGTTTCCGTCCTCGAATTCTCGACATGCCGTTAACGATATATCTTATAACTCCAAGGGTACCGACGATCTTATTGTCGCGATTCGTATCCCTGATCTCTTCTTTTAGCCTCCGGTTTCGCTCCTCGGTGGTTTCGCCATCAGATGAGTCAGCCGCTTCTTCTTTTAACGGTATGTCCTGCCATTGCCTTTCCGATTCAAAGAAGTCTCCCGAACCGCCGCACCCGAGCGACGGAAGCCATCGGACCTTTTTTACTATTTTAAGCAGTTGGGACCTGTCTGATGTGTATTGCTGGAGAAGGCTGCTCCCCGAACGCGTGCGGTAGATCGCGACCAGGTCGTTTGCCTGCATTTGCTCATTGATAAACTTTTTTAGCGCATCCCGCGTCGATCTCATTCCGGCCGCTGACGTTGAACAGCTTCCGTCGTCAACGACAAATGTAATTACACGTCCCGTAGAGTTTATCCGGCGGCGGGTTGGAGGAACGACCGTTTGATTCCCGGTTTTCGACCTAGTTTTTATACGGCTGCCTTCTACACTTGTGTCTACAAACAAAAAATTTGAGATCTTCTGAATTTGTCCGTCCTGAAGTATCTCAAAATCGCCGACAGTCAAATCCGTGACCGGATCGCCTTTTTCGTCCATTACGATCGCGTCCAACTGAATCAGACTCGTTGTGATCTTTACAATCTCTCCGTCATCTTCCGGTTGCGGAGAAGCAGTCGGACGAGGCGTTTGTGCGAGAATTTGCACGGAAAACAGGGTTGCTAAAACCAGGAAGTAAACGCAAGGATAAAACTTCATTGAATACTCCAAAATCCACTTATAAATGGGGAAAGTGTAAGGTAACAGTATATTGGTAATTCGGCTTTAAGTCATCATATCCTGGGGCGAAACCCAAAATATTTAACATCAGTCCCGCGAGTCGTATTGGTTCAACTTCCGGTAGAGCGTCTTTCTACCTATGTTCAGGAGTTTTGAAGCGCGTGACTTATCGCCCCCGGTATAATCAAGCGTCGCTTTTATGATTCTTTCCTCGACCTCATTCATCGCCGACGGCAGCTCGATCTCCAGACCGATAGAGCGGCCTTCGCTTGCTGCCAACGCTCGCTCTTCCCGCGCTTCCGCCTCGATCTCAAAGGCCTTGTTGCTTATCGCCTGCGGGAGATCATCGAGCTCGATTTGCCGTCCGGAAGCGATGATAACCGCGCGTTCGATCGCATTTTCGAGTTCGCGAACATTACCGGACCATTCATAATTAACCAGGGCTCGAAGGGCTTCCTTCGAGATCCCGGAAACAAACCGGCCGGATTTCTCTTTGTAGAGTTCGAGAAAATGAAAAACAAGCAGATTTATGTCTTCCGGTCGCTCCCGCAACGGCGGAACGTCGATGGGAAAGACCGACAGACGATAGTAAAGATCCTTTCGAAACCGTTCTTCATCGACCGCTTTTTCGAGATCGATATTCGAAGCAGCGATCACCCGTACGTCCACCTTGATCGTCTTGTTGCCGCCGATCCGCATAAACTCACCTTCCTGCAAAACACGCAGCAGTTTTACTTGTGCGGGAAGAGTCATTTCTCCGATCTCATCCAGGAAAAGTGTTCCGCCGTCAGCCTCTTCAAATCGTCCCTTTCGCATGTTGCGGGCATCCGTAAATGCACCTTTTTCATGGCCGAATAGCTCTGATTCAAGAAGATTTTCAGGGATCGCACCGCAATTGATCTTTGTGTATGGCTTATCCTCGCGTCCGGAATTGTAATGAATCAAATTCGCGATAAGCTCTTTCCCTGTTCCTGACTCTCCTTCAATCAAAACCGTAGTGTTTGTATCAGCGACATTTAAGGCAAGCTCGATCGAACGTCGTAGATTCGGCGCCTGACCTATGATCTGGCTCGTATTTCGCTCGTGGAGCTCAGACTTCAAACGCATAATTTCGGCTGATAGCTGGTCGCGCTCGAGTGCGGTTCCGATTTGATCCGCGATGCCCTCGACAAGTGCAACATCGTTCTCATCGAATCCGTTTTCGATATCTTCGCTCCAAACAAAGCCGAGCAAACCAAAAGCCTGTCCGCCGACACGAACCGGTGATACAAGCGCAGCTTTTCCGTTGAATTGGGAATTAAAGAATATACGGACCCCAAGCGGCAGTTCGGAATCGATCAGCTTAAGCGTTTTTCCCTCTTTTAGGATATCCGTAAGCGCGGGAAAGGTCTTTAGATCAAGAGATTGATTGTGCTCTTCGATCAATTGTAAAACCTTGTTCGGTTTTATACCTTCTCCCATCTTGAACGATGCAAGCGAGATCTTTTTCTCCGTTTGGTCTAGTACTCCAAGCGCCCCATAATCGGCTCCGACGAGTCCGATCGCCCGCTCCAGCACGCTCGACGAGACGATATTGAAATCAGAATGGGAATTAAGTGTATTCGCGATCTCGAGCAAAGCATTTGTACGCTTGGTTTCCTGCTCCTGTGCTACGTAAAGCCTCGTATATTGATACCCGATCGCCAACTGACTCGCTATCGACTCCAAAAACGAGACCTCTTCATCGAGCCATTCCCGCGGCGATTTTGTATCGTGCAGACCCAAAAGCCCGATCACTTTCTCATTCAGCACGATCGGAAGAACCAGAAGCGAACGCGTTTCAAGCGCCTTTGCGAGAAAACGCACTTTACCGTCTTTTGCTTTCGACGTGTCGTTTACAATTATCGGCTTGGTAAGATCGAAGTGCTCGGAGAGTTTTTCTGCATTGATCGGTATCACCGTCCCTTCGCTAACGGGAATATCCTCCGAGGCACGCCATTCATGACTGATACTTAGCTCGTTATCTTCGGTGAGTTGAATCAGATCGCATCGGTCCGCCTCGAGCATTCTTCCGATCTCCGAAACAACCACCCGTGAAAATCTCTCCAGCTCGATGTTTGTCGGTAAGTCCTGCGCGAGTCGATCGATGATCGCTTCACGCGCCTCATGCATCTTGATCTTTCGTTCAAGCGAGAGAGTCTGCTGACTTTCAATCTCAATTTTCATATGTAACTTTCCAAGCGAATTCCCAACAGATAGAAAGGATCGGTGAGAGATAACAACTAGTTTTCGCTAATTAGCTCGAGAATGTCAAGTTGACACAGATGAAGGGTAATGTGGGTTTATTCGAAACACATTAATCTTTTTCCCGAAGGCAATGATCTTTGCG
>JABDJV010000270.1 GCA_013003295.1 Pyrinomonadaceae bacterium
TCCCACGACAGGAGATATCCTCATCGACTCTGAGAATATTACCTCCATGAGTGAGGATGACCTGGCCGCCTTGCGGAGCACAAAGATCGGTTTTGTTTTTCAGTCGTTTCACCTCATACCGAGTCTGACAGCGTTTGAAAATATCCTTATACCGATGGAGATCCTGGGAGCGAGCGATGCAAAATCCCGTGCCGAAACGCTTCTGGAGGACGTAGAATTAACAAATCGGGGCCATCATTATCCGTCGGAGCTGTCGGGCGGAGAACAGCAGCGAATAGCGATCGCCCGGGCATTTGCCAACAAGCCTTCGATCCTTTTAGCTGACGAACCAACCGGAAATCTCGATTCAAAGAACGGAAACCACATTTTCGATCTGATGACCGATATGCACAAGATGAATAACGTAACGCTTGTTTTGGTTACCCATGATCAGAATTTGGCTGCAAAAGCCCAGCGCCAGATACGGCTCAGGGATGGCGAGGTTGTAGCGGACAGCTAATCCAAATATGAAATTTATTTTCAACCTGACAATCCGTGAAATTCGATCGTCCTGGAAACGGCTTTTATTCTTTTTTCTTTGCGTAGCTATCGGCGTCGGTTCGGTGGTAGCATTGCGTTCGCTGATCCAAAATCTGAGCCAGGTTGTCGGCAACGACGCAAGGGCACTGTTAACGGCAGATCTACGAATTACTTCGACCAACGATTTTTCGCCCACGGACATTTCAAAGATCGAGGAGGTAATCGGAGGATCGGGCATCGTCGAAGCACGCAACGAGACTATCCGCACGTCGGCAATGGCGCGACCTGCCGATCCTTTGAATAAGACACTGCAATTTGTCTCGCTAAAGGGTATCGAACCGCCGTTTCCACTAGTCGGTGGATTTGTTCTTCAGGACGGAAAAGAGTTCGATTTTAAACTTTTGGAGAACCGCGGCGCGATCGTTGCACCTATCCTACTGGAAGAGCTGGATATAAAAATCGGCGACAAGATTCTTGTTGGCGAAAGTGAATTCACCGTGAACGCGGCCTTTGAAGAAGAACCCGGCGGTACAGGAGGTTTTAGGCTTGGTGCGAGGGTTTATGTACAAAAGAAGGCTTTTGATGAAGCCGAGATCACACAGAATCGAAGCCGCATTACACGAAGGATCCTCTACCGCACATCGGATAACCCGACTGCTTTGGTAAACGAGTTACGGGAGAAGTTAAAGGGCACTTCGCTTCGTGTTCAGTCGTATCGGGAGACGCAGGACCGGATTAGCGAGCAGTTTGACCGCACCGAAAACTACCTTTCTCTTACGGGGCTTCTAATTCTCGTCTTGGGCGGGATCGGCGTATGGAACGTGGCGCGGGTATTTGTCGAACAAAAGCGTAAATCGGTCGCTGTTTTAAAGTGCCTCGGAGCAAAAGGAACGCGAATTATTACGGTATACATATTGCAGATTCTTTTTCTGGGGTTGATCGGAAGCCTGTTTGGAGTCTTGCTGGCACAAATCGGGCTTTTGTTTGCGAAGTGGAATTTTAATGATGCGTTGCCCGCCGCGATGAGCTATTCCGTACAGCTATCGACCGCGCTCCAGGGTGTGCTTTTGGGAATTCTGATTTCCCTGTTATTTTCCGTGCTGCCGCTGCTTCAGGTACGCACGATCAAACCAAACCTGCTGCTGCGAGACGAAAACAACCAAAATCTGCGCAAGCTTGACTGGATAAAATGGATCTTTGGATTGATCTGTCTGATCGGACTCCTTGGTTTGGCCGCATGGCAGGCCGGTTCATTTACGGTCGGAATATTCTTCCTTGTCAGCCTGGCAGTTACATCTTTGGTGCTCTATATATCGGCCACCTTTTTGACGTGGATCTTGAAAAAACTCAAGAATCTCGGTACGTTTTCTATCCGGCAATCGATCAATTCCCTATACCGGCCGGGCAATCAGACGCGCATTATTTTGCTGGCAGTCGGCCTCGGAGCATTTGTCGTACTTGCAGTTCAGTCACTCCAAACAAATCTTGTACGTGAATTTGATTTCTCCCGGAACCAGAATCTCCCCAGTCTGTTTTTTGTCGACATACAGGCCAGCCAGATCGAGCAGTTTGAAAAGCTCGTCGAGGAAAAGATCGGGCAAAAGGCCGAAACGATTCCAACTGTCAGGGCCAGGATCTCACATATAAACGGCAGGGCGATTGATTATCAGCAACGCTCGGTAAGACAGCAGCAGGGTCAGATCGGCCGGGAGTTTGCCGTCACCTACCGCGACAATCTTGACAAAAATGAGTCCATCGTCGATGGCGAATGGTGGCAGGGTAATTCAGGTTCGGTCCCGCAGGTTTCTATCGAGGAACAAATGGCGGAGCGCTTAAAGGTAGGTGCCGGCGATTCGATCACGTTTGATATTTCAGGTAGAAAACTTACAGCTCAAATTGCGAACGTCAGGCAATTGGATCTTCGAAAGACACGAACCGTATTTATTTTCGTGTTTAGACCCGGCGTACTCGAAAAGGCACCGCAATCCTTTGCTGCAAACGTATTGAAACGGCTGCCCTCAAAAGAACGACAACGTCTTCAGCGAGACGTGGTCGATCAGTTCCCCAACGTACAGATCTTTGATGTTGCCGAGATCGTAGCAGTGGTGCAAAATCTGGTAAATAATTTCGTAATGGCGATATCTTTTGTCGGAAGTTTTGTGATTCTAAGCGGGATCCTAATATTGATCGGATCTATCGGGCTGACAAAATCGCAACGCGTCTACGAAAATGCGATCTTGAAGACACTGGGCGCAAAGAGGTTGACCCTTACGTCGATCCTATTCGCCGAGTACGGAATCTTAGGGATTATGGCGGGGATCATCGGTGCGTTTTTTGCCACTGCGCTTTCATATGCGGTTTCCAAATACGTGCTTGAAATCGAGTGGGTCTTTGATCCAATGCTGACGATCTACGGGGTAATTCTGACAGCGGTCCTGGTGATGTTGGTTGGAGCTATCGCGAGTTTTGACGTCTTATTTAAAAAGCCTCTGAAAACGCTTCGGATGCAATAGTCGGACCCTCGAGCCTCAGCCACGGGGTCTAATGCGCAACATTCATATAACCAATACTTACTGCATCAGGGAATATGTTTGCCGTCCATTCTTAAGAGTCTACCTACCCGCTCACGCGAGGTGGTTCTGACCCATTGAATCCGCCTGCTGAATCCATTTGGTTCTCGCCTATTCAAACATATCAAGGGGATTCGTACCCTGGAGTTGCTCGAACGGATGCTTTGCTAGTACAACCCGCATATTTATTTGTCCTAATAATGTTTCAAGATATGCGCCAAAGCGATGAAGAATAGGAACAAGGTCCTTATTTTCCTTTGTCAGCAATACTTCCTCGATAAAACGGTCCACCGTTTCAATATCTTTGTAAAAAAGAAGTTTCGTTTGATTGTTGCCAAATTCGACCAGGCGCTTTCTCAAATCGTCTAATGGATGGTTTTCGGGATCTTGTTCGGCTTCTTTTACGGATTGCAGAATCTCCCACATCGTTTGCCGCAGATCAATCGATTGCTGCTCCTTAACCTTTATGTTTGGGAAAATGCTCGATGCTTCAATCCCAGGCTCCATCAATCTCGCAAAGTCTACCAGTGTATTTTGCAGACTATCATTGAGAAGCGAGTACGAATTCTCGATCTTGGCAAAAACCATCGGACTCGGCCGGATCTGGATCAATTCTTTGAGCTCCTGATTGTAGACCTTTCGAAGCTCGATCGACGCGGTATATGCAGCGCTGTCGAGTGAACCAAAAAGCGGCTCCTCCTCGTTTGGATAACGCAGGAGACGGTTATTGATGTAGTCCATCATCTCCTGCATCTGCTCACTGATGTGTGCAAACAACAGAAGAGTTGTCTTGAGGGGCTTGTCCTTGGCAAGCATTTCACCCACAATGCTCAACCATTTCAGGATCTTGGCAAAGTGCGGGAAAACCAGTCTTAGATCGGCTTCCTCGGAGGTTGAAATATCACTTTTGCTAAGAAGGTCCTTCAACGGCTCAGGAAGAAAGCTTTCAGCCTTTTTTTCTGCGACCGCGATCAGCTTATCAACAACTTCAACGTTCTTGAGTTTCTCGACGAGCGAATTATTCCAAACTATCCAATCACTAAAATTCAGCGAGTCAGCACGAAGCAAACCGTCGCTCAGCAGGATCGATTCCCGTAAGGCGTGAACCAACTCCGACAATTCCTCCCGCGAAAAACTGGATATGCTCGCCGCCGAATCTAGGCTGTCAAGCAATTCGATCTCATCGTCCATCGAATTGTTTGAATTCTGATTCCGAATTTCCCGCGAAAGTTCAAGCGTCAGCTTCGAACAATTCAACAAAACCGAATGGGTAAGACGAAATTCCCTCAACCAATCATGGGTAAGGTAATTTTCCCGCGAAAGCGTATTTCCATAAAGGTTCAAAAAGCTCTCCAAACCGGACAGCCACAAGCCGAGCTCAAACGTCAATTCCGCTGTATCAACAACCGGGGTTTTCACCTTTGCGCCTTCTTGCTTCGGCTTAACGGTAGGCAGACTTTCAGGTTTCTCAATTGGAGTTTCTGTTGGGTTCAAAGCTAAAATATCCTTGGAGTGTTTCTCTTGGAAAAAGGCGACGAGGGAGAAAAGGCCCTATATAATTTATACCGCGAATCACCCTCTTTTGGCAACTAAAATAACAACATTGTTGGTAAATTTTAAACGCTCCATAGGCTGGGAATTCACGCTACCGTTCTAAGACCGATGAAGAAACTGTTAGTTGCAACGAGAAACAGGGGTAAGGTGGCCGAACTTTTGTCCCTGCTCGATGATCTTCCGTTTGAATTATTGACTCTGGACGATTTTGAAAATGTTACGGATGTTGAAGAAACCGGCAGCACGTTCATTGAAAACGCAAAATTAAAATCACTTGAATATGCGAAGCAGACCAATTGTTTGACGCTTGCAGATGATTCCGGACTGGAAGTAGAAGCCCTTGACGGTGCACCCGGTGTGTATTCCGCCAGGTATTCCGGAGAAAACGCGAGCGATAAAGATAATATAGATAAGCTTTTGCGCGAACTTAATGCAAAAAAAGATCAAAGCAGGCTCGCCCGGTTCGTTTGTGCAATGAGTATTTCCGATCCGAGCCAAAATCTCTTTTACGGCGAGGGATATTGCCCGGGCAAGATCGCCCTATCCCCAATAGGTTCAGGAGGTTTTGGCTACGATCCGGTTTTTGTTCCAGCCGGATATCAACGCACATTTGGCGAACTTTCAGCGAAAACCAAGAAAAAAGTCAGCCATCGCTCAATTGCGTTAAAAAAAATAATTAGATTTTTGTCTGAAATTGCCTCGTACTAACTTGACCAGACGCGTTTTCTTCAATAGAATTCGGCTTTTGGTGGCGTTGCCCAAATTAAACGCTCTCAAATAACGGGGCGTAGCACAGCCTGGCAGTGCGCACGGTTTGGGACCGTGAGGTCGCAAGTTCGAATCTTGCCGCCCCGACCATCTATAGTTTTTATTTTATAGATTCACCCCCTTTTTAGTTTGCTTTTTGCAAACATTTGGTGCTAGATACTAATTTTTACAATTAATTAACTTTTGGAGGTTAAATTTAACTATGGCTCGTATGACTCAAACAGAAATTGTTAGCCACATGGCTGATAAAACAGGCTTAACCAAAGCTCAAACAAAGGAATTTTTCAACACATTCTCTGCGCTCGCTATGAAAGAAACAAAGAAGAGCGGTGAATTCTCCGTTCCTGGCTTAGGAAAATTGGTTAAGACCAGGCGTAAAGCCCGCACAGGAAGAAATCCTGCTACGGGAGCTCCTCTAAAAATTCCGGCAAAAACAACCGTTAAGTTCCGCGTTGGAAAAGCAATGAAAGATTCAGTTGCATAGCAAAAATTTGCGATACGCGAAAAAAGATCAAGCCCGATAAACATCCTAGTTTATCGGGCTTTTTCTATTGTTTTAAATTAGATAAAGATAAATTAAAAATTTGTAAAAAAAATCGTGACAAAGAAATATTTATTTGATAGTATTGTTTTTCCTAAGTTAATGATTTACCGATTTAACTTTCTGACTTGTTTTTCAGACAGGAATTTTCACCCAAAATTTTTATTGAACAGTTTTTTAATGGCATAGGTAAGTCTATTAATAGGAAGTAGTATGAGAGATTGAGATAAATTTCACAATCTATGGCAAGGAATTATAAATATAGATTTTTCCAAAAACAAAGGGAGGAGAAATACAAAGTGGCAGCAGCAGCTAAACCAATGACATTACAGGATCGAATTCTGAAAATAGATCATATTCAAGCAAGGCGATTCTCAAAATTAACGGACGATGCTCTTGAGATTGCTTCGGAGGGAATCGTCAGACATTTACGCGCGTGCGCGAGAATGGATGTTAATCCTGATGCATCAGCAGTTAGAGAAATTATAGATGATGCGTTGAATGGAAGAAGAGTCTTTGCAGAAGTTTCAAATGACCTTCTAGCCGCATAGGCAATAATAATTTCACTAGATATTTTTAAGACCGTCGAATTTATTCGGCGGTTTTTTTATTCCAGGATTTTCGGATTCGGCCGCGGCTTGAGTTTGAACAGTGTAAAGATACCGTGCTGCTCCTCGCCTGTTCGCTCATACCATTTATCGATGTTACGTAAATCAATATTATGACCTCTCGGCAATACCAGGTATTCGAGTTGGGGCGATAATGCGTCTTTGCGAGAAAACTTCATAAAGAAACGCTGGTAGTTTTTACTTTCCTCGACAATCTCCTGTATGGAAAGCGGCTTCGCATCAAAACTCAACCTGTCCGAATGCCTTCCCCAGCCAAAGAGCGCGATCGAGGAGACGAAATCACCCTTTTGGAGCGCTTCCGCCAGCCATTTGCCATCCAGATTCTGGTAATAAAGATATTGATAATAGCGCTCTTTATTCTCCTGCCAGGTTAACCCTGTAAAAACATGCTGATGACGCGACCATAAAACTGCCTGTGGGGCGATGGAGGGTGAGTCATCGCTTTGGATACCACTGATCGACAGGACGGTCGATCGATATCGATCGGGTCGATCTTTGGCTAATTCGACCAGCCGCATTGCCAGCGGTATTCCGTTGTCGCGAACAATATTTGGTCGGTCCAATACCCTAACGGTATAGTGACATTCAACAAACCCCCAGGCGACCGCTGCAAGACCAAGCGGGACCAACAGACCCACTGACAATTTTCGGCGATCCGCAAGGACCGTTTTCCAAACAATTCCGAGCGTCACAACGAGAGCAAGCAGTGCTACATAATTCCCGATAAAAACCTGATAGTGAATTGGTTGGAGAGAACGTCCGGAAATAATCTGCTGGTTAAAAACGATTATCGGAACGGCTGCGAGTGAAAGCGCAAAAATAGTTGGGCGGGCACGCAGATCAATTACCTTTAGCAGCGCGCAGATAAGTATGACCGCCAACACAAAAATACCGATAAATACCGGAACCCTCATCAGGTCCGTCTGACGTGTAAAGATCAAAAGCGTGACGCTGTCCATGGATTGCGAACGCATCGATAGAAGATAGCCGTAGAAGATCAATGGAATAAAGGAACCGGCTCCCAACAATATAAACGCCCGAACGTCTTCAAAACGATCTCTTGACCGTAACCCGACCCATATTATAGCGATACAAACCATCCAAGCCGCCGCGGTGGTCCAAAGATAAAAATAGGAAAACACCAAAAAGGAAAAACTCGATAACGCAATTCCGCCCCAGATCAAACGCATTTGTAGCTTCTCTGTTTTTAGTAGGTACCATAAGGAGATCAACAGCACGAAGAATACCGGAAATGGGATTGCCGGCAGGTACCGCCTTAAAAACGGAAAGTATGGATATGAGAATCCGATTCCGAGAATTTCACCGATCGCGCCCTCGCCCGCTGCCAATGCGCCGCCGCATAAAACAATGAGACTTCCGACCATTCCAAGTATCGAATCTTCCGTTATCGCGGAAATAAGCCAAAAGCAAAATAAAGCTGAAAGGAAGGCCGCCAGGGCGCCAGAGATAGTCATCGCCGTAGGTGCAGAGATACCGAGCAGCCTGGCAGGTAAAGCAACAACATAGGGCGCGGCAAATTGAATCGAGAACAGCGATTCAGCTTGCGGCTTGTCCTTGGAATCGTCAATTCCCGTATAGGGATCGTTTTTTCTCGGCCGGCCGTCGATCAGGGCTTTGAGATATGCTGCATAGGCAACTTCGTCTATATCGTTATAGGCATAGTGCCCCTGCCATTCTTCGCCCTGCAAGTAAAGCATCTTAAACTGCGGATAACATGCAAAAATCGCGAGGAAAATGCCGGCGATAACCCCATAACGCCAACGCACTTTTGTCTTTGAGAATTCAAGTTTGAACATTTATTATTGAGCGGAATTCAAATAATAAATGATTAAAGACGATAGGTAAATAAATATGAGTTTAAAAGATGAGATCTTCGATGATATGAAGGAAGCGATGCGGTCGAAAGATGCAGACCGTCTTTCGGTTTTGCGGATGGTAAAGGCAAAACTGACAAATCAGGAAATCGACAGCGGCAGCGAACTTTCCGATGAAGAAACTATCAAGACACTAAAAACCCTCGTTAAACAGCGTCGGGATTCCGCCGACCAGTACCAAAAAGCAGGCCGCGAGGAACTCGCCGACAAAGAATTATCCGAAATTTCCGTTATTGAACACTATTTACCAAATGCGGCAACGCCTGAAGAAATCGAAAAAGCCGTAGCAGATGCAATTTCTGAAACAGGCGCGGAATCCATGAAAGACATGGGAAACGTTATGAAGGCTGCACTTGCGATGCTTTCCGATAAAACAGTCGATGGAAAAGCCGTCAGTGAAATTGTAAGGGTCAAACTTCAGTAGACAATTACTGACTTTTCGAGAATAAAGTATGGACAAGAAACCTGGTTGGTTTTCCAGGAAAAAAAAGCAGAGGGGAATTCGCGCCTTACAGCGCCAATTAGATTATCAGGAGAACAAGGCGCGCGGTGTAAAAGGTCGCGAGCAGGCAATGCTGGTGCAATTGACTGCGCGCTCCGTTGCCCTGCAAAACCGTCTGAATAATATCCGCCCGATAGAGAAATCTGATAAGGTTCTCGAAGTCGGGAGCGGCGCCCACGGCCTGGTTTTCGGATTTAAAAATAACGTTGCGGTTGGGATCGACCCTCTCGCTGTCGAATATCGCAGATTGTTTCCGATCTGGCAAAAAGATGCCACCACGGCATCTGCACTTGGAGAAAAACTTCCCTTTTCAAATGCGGCATTTGAATTCGTCTTAAGCGACAATGTTATCGATCATGCGGAAGACCCGTTCGGAATCATTGACGAGTTTGCCAGGGTCCTAAAGCCGGGAGGTTTATTATATTTCACCGTAAACGTTCACCATCCGATTTATCAGATCGCGTCAATTCTACACGGCGCCTGGAATTCGCTCGGATTAAAATTCGAAATATCTCCATTTGCTGACCATACGGTTCATCTGACTGAAAATCGGGTCCTTAAAGCGTTTGACCGCTTACCGTTTGAGATCATTGAGCAATCCTCTACGATCGACACTGTGAAGAAAAATTATCGCCGCATAAGTCCGAGAGGAATTCAATTGCTTGTCAAGAAAACATTCTATAAAAACGCGTTGACCGAAATAATTGCTTTTCGAGATTAAAACATTTGCCGGGAACCTGTCTAACGAATCCCCGGGGAAATCTGAACAGATTACAACCGCGCCTAGCTAAATATATTCCGTACCTTGTCGATAAATCCTTCGTCCTGAAAATCAACGTCCTCGATTTCTGCAAGCTGCTCCAGAAGCTTACGCTGCTCCTTTGTAAGAGTTTTTGGGGTTATCAATGTTACCGCTACAAAAAGGTCGCCTTTGCCTCCACCGCTCAAACTGGGTACTCCCTGGGACTTCACCCGAAAAACGGTCCCGGTTTGTGTCCCTGCGGGAATCTTCAGTTCTTCCTCGCCATCCAGCGTCCTGACCTTGATTTCAGCACCCAGGGCAGCCTGTGTAAATGAGATCGGGGCCGAAGTATAAAGATTCGCTCCCTGCCGCTCAAACATTTCGTGCTCGGCGACGTGAATTACAACGTATAGATCTCCGCTTGGGCCGCCATTTGCTCCGGCTTCTCCTTCACCGCTGATTCGGAGTCTCGACCCAGTCTCAACGCCCGCCGGGATCTTCACCTCTAACCTCTTACTGTTCTCTACCCGGCCCGCACCGCTGCAACCCTTACATGGGTCCTTGATGATCTGTCCGCGCCCGCTGCAATTCGGACACGTTCTCATGACGCTGAAGAAACCTTGCTGATACCTTGTTTGACCGCCGCCACCGCAGGAAATACACGTTTCGGGGCTGGTTCCTTTGGCCGCACCCTTCCCTTCGCATTCCAGACACTTTTCCAGCCTCGGGATCTCAAGTTTGGCATCCTTGCCGGTTGCCGCCTCCTCAAGAGTAATTTGGTAATCGTAACGAAGATCGGCGCCTCTCTGAACGCTCGAGCGCCCGGAGCGCCCGGAGCCCCCTCCGCCAAACATATCTCCAAATCCGAAGAGATCAAAAATGTCCTCGATATTAGTGAATCCCGGATCGAATCCCTGACTGCCGCCGACTCCGCTGTGCCCGAAGCGGTCATAACGAGCTCGCTTGTCCGTATCCGATAAGACCGCGTAGGCCTCAGCCGCTTCCTTAAACCTATCCTCCGCTTCTTTATCGTCAGGGTTCTTATCAGGGTGAAATTTTACGGCGAGCTTTCTATATGCAGTTTTTATTTCCCGTTCGCCGGCGTTTTTTTCCACACCAAGGATTTCGTAATAATCTCTCTTGCTCATATCTCTGTAAAAATGATTTCGGTTCTATGTAAATTCAGACAAAAATAACGCCAGACCAATTTTCATGAACTGACGTTATATGATTTTGCGACAAGTGCGCTATTTTCTCAAGTCGAAAATTAAGCCATCGACATCATTGACTCTGTTAGTTTTGTCCCGGCTGCCTCAACGTCTGCCAGTGCCTTTTTCAAAGCTTCAACGTCATCTTCATTAACAACGCCTTCTGACTGATTCAGGATCCCCACGATCTCTTGCTGCTGGTCCTGCGGAAGGTCAGCACCGTACTCGACAAGGGTCTTCCTCGTGTTTTCGATAAGCGAAGCCAACTGATTTCGCGTGACGATAACCGAGCGGGCCGCTTTGTCAGACTCCCTCGATTTCTCGGCCTCCATTATCAGACGGTCGATCTCGTCCGGAGCCAGTCCCGACGAAGGCGTGATCTGCATCGCTTGCTCGAGTCCGGTCATCTTGTCTTTCGCGGAAACATTGACGATACCGTTGGCGTCAACTTCAAACTCAACGTCGATCTGCGGTACTCCTCTTGACGCCGGCGGAATTCCGACAAGTTCGAATTTTCCAAGACTTCGGTTCTCTCCGGCAATCTCGCGTTCACCTTGCAGAATATGAATTTCTACCGTTTGCTGATTGTCGACAACGGTCGTAAATGTCATCGAATTCTTCAATGGAATTGTCGAGTTTCGCTCGATGAGTTTAACAAACAAACCGCCTCGTGTTTCAAGGCCGAGCGATAGCGGCAAGACGTCGAGCAGAACGATATCCTTAACGTCACCCGTTAACACACCACCCTGAATCGCAGCTCCCATTGCAACCACTTCATCCGGGTTAATTTCTGCCGAAGCTTCTTTTCCAAATACTTCCGTAACCGTTTTCGTAATGATCGGCGAACGGGTCTGTCCACCCACCAGGATGACCTTATCGATGTCGGACGGCTCGAGCTTCGCATCCCATAATGCTTTCTGACAAGGTTCGACCGATGATTCAACCAAATCTCCAACCAGCTCTTCAAATTTGTCGCGGGTCAAAACCGTATTTACGTGTTTTGGTCCGGCCGCGTCGGCAGCGATAAATGGCAAATTGATTGTCGTTTCTGTCACGGAAGAAAGCTCGCATTTAGCCCGCTCCGCTCCTTCTTTTAGTCTCTGAAGAGCAAGTTTGTCCTCTTTCAGATCGACGCCGTTTTCCTCTTTGAACGTTTCAACCAACCACTCGATGATACGTTGGTCAAAATCTTCACCGCCGAGGAATGTGTTACCCGATGTCGAAAGAACCTCGAAAACGCCGTCGTTCATTTCGAGAATGGTGATATCAAACGTACCACCGCCAAGATCGTAAATGGCAACGCGTTCTGATTCTGTTTTGTCAAAACCGTAGGCCAAAGCAGCTGCCGTGGGCTCGTTTATGATTCGTTCAACCTTAAGGCCCGCAATTTTACCAGCGTCCCGCGTCGCCTGGCGCTGCATATCGTCAAAATATGCCGGAACGGTTATGATCGCTTCGCTGACCGTCGTACCGAGAAATTCTTCGGCTGACTCCTTCAATTTCTGAAGAACGATCGCGGAGATCTCTGGTGGGCTGTAAACTTGTTCAAGCACCCTGATATGAGCATCGCCATTTGGTGATTCCACAATCTCAAACGGCACCGTCTCGCGCATTTTCTCAACTTCGGGTGAATCGAACTTTCGTCCGATGAGTCGCTTAACGGCAAAAAGTGTGTTGGTTGGGTTGGTAACGGATTGCCGCTTTGCAATCTGCCCAACGAGGCGTTCGCCCTTTTCAGTAAAACCAACTGACGACGGCATAGTTCTGCCGCCCTCTTTGTGCGGAATGATCTGAACCGCTCCGCCTTCCATCACGGAAACACAGCAGTTAGTTGTCCCTAAATCGATTCCAATTACTTTACTCATATCGTTTTTCCTTTACTCGTGGAGTTAACTGGGAGGTTAGTCTTTCTGGGTTGGTTGTTCGTCTGATTGGTCCTTCGCTCCGGAGGAAACTGGGGCCGAAACTTTAACCATTGAGGGACGAATCACTCTATCATCGACTTGGTAGCCGCGTAGAATTTCTTCGATCACAGTTTTTGGCGGAAACTCATCTGTTTCTTCCGTGGCGACTGCTTCGTGAAACCGTGGATCAAAGGGTTCATTGACTGCGGGGATCGGTTTGATCCCCATGCTTGCCAAAACTTCATTAAGCTGTTGATTTACAAGGACAATGCCGTGTACAAAGGTTTGGAAATCTCCTTCGCTTTCGCTGTCTTCGGCAGAAGATGAAGCATCCAGGGCGCGATTCAAATTGTCCAGAACCGGAAGCATCTGGTTGCCAACACTTACAACGACATTCTTAAAGGTATCGCCTCGTTCTCTTTCGGTCCGATTTCTATAATTGTCAAAATCTCTTTGGCGTCGGACCAGGCTGTCCTTGAGCTCATCTCGTTCGGTACGCAATTTCTCAACCTCGTCCCCCGATTGCGGCTCGGGCGCTTCCTCGGGATCCAGCTCGTCAAGAGAAGGTACAGGAACATTTGCTAATGAATCTTCAAAAGAAGGAACCTCAAACGAATTCGACATAAACGAATCGTGAATGTTCTCATGCTCGACTTCAGATTCCCCTACTTCGATAACCAGGTCGGAAGAAATATCAAGATCTTTTTCCTTCTCTTCTAGTTCCTTAATAAAGTCATCGACCGACGAAGCATCGACTTCTTCAATTTGTTCTTCGTTTGGAGTGTTGTTCGCGCTCATTATTTATTTTACTGCTGCCTGAATGATCAAAAAGGGATTGGACGTAACTAGAGGTTGGTAGAATCTTTAAGCATTACTTTTTCAAGCATCCGAGCGAGATAGCTGACCACCGAGATCATCCTCGCATATTCGATTCGGGTTGGGCCCAAAACGCTTAAAGTGCCTAATGCTGAACCGTCACCAATTCTGTAGGGTGCTGTGATCAATGCGCAATCCTGCAGCGAGTCTGCCGAATTTTCCGCACCGATTACGACTTGCACGTCATCGGAATAGGAATTGTCGCCGGCGATGCACTCTTCCAGGATCTGCACCAGATGTGACTTCTCCTCGATCGTGCGAAGTAATTCACGAAGGCGGTCGAGGTCATTCGAAAAATCGCTTTTTGAAAGGATGTTCGAAGTTCCATCAACGTATACTTCCCCGTGTGAATCGGATTCGCTTTCAATGCTCTGAGAGCAGAGGATCATGGCCGTTTGCAGCAAATTATCGAACAATGCTTTCTCCTCGTGCATTCGGGCCAAAATCTCGGAGCGAATCGTCAGCAGACTCTTACCGCTGAATTCCGCGTTGAGATAACGCGCAGTGCGGTCAAGCTCGTCCTGACCGTATGCTTCATTTAGCCGGATAATCTTGTTGTGGACGATATTTGGTTTGGAGACCAATACCACCAAAACGCGTTTATCAGATAAATGCACAAATTCGATATGCTGTATGCGGTCATGAGCCAGGGAAGGCGACACGACGATACCAACATTATTTGAAAGAGCAGAGAGGAGCTGAGAGGTTCGTTCCATCAATCTGTCCGGGGTTTCTTTCAAATCCAGCTCGCCAAGACCAAGCTCTCTGTTGATGAGATCAAGATCTTCGTCTGCCAGACTTAAAACACCGAGTAGATTGTCAACATAAAACCGATAGCCTTCATCGGTCGGAACTCTTCCGGCAGAAGTGTGTGGTTGTTCTAAAAGCCCGTAGGATTCCAGCTGCCCCATCACGTTGCGAATTGTCGCTGAACTTAAACCGGATTTGTTAGCAAATTTTTTGGCGATCAATGTTGAACCAACGGGCTGACCGCTTGTAAGATGTTCGCTAACAATTGCTGAAAGAATCACCTGCCCACGAGAATCGGGAAAATTTGGCTTCTTTTCCTTTTTTGAATTTAGGTCGTGCGCAGACATTTCTATATTGTAGTTAGAGGTTGCCGCATATCAAAATGCGATTTTCCCTCTATTCAAATAAGTAGCATTTTCGCTCACTGTATGTCAAGAACAAATTGTTAAACTATGATAAACAATTTTGGCTCTTCAGAGCTCGAGGAAATCACAAAATTCTACAAAAAAGCGTTTGATATTTTTGACGCCGGTCGAGAGACCCCTGAAATCAAGGTTTCATTTTACCCGTACGTAAATATTAACCATACGATCAGGATCCGAAATGGCAAAATATTGGTCAGAATCGCGGAAATATTAAAAAGTGCCCCGCTGCAGATCCAAGAAGCGCTCGCGATCATACTGGTCGCAAAACTTCTTGGAAAAAAGACACCTCAAAAGGCACGATCGACGTATCGCGATTATATAAACAGCGAAGAGGTTCAAAAACGCGCCCTGGCGAATAAGAGGGAAAAGGGTCGAAAAGTTTTAACAAAGCCGAAAGGCAAGTACTATGATCTGGAAAACATTTTCGGAAAACTAAATTTGATCTACTTCAACAACTCGATACCCGCAACCACCCTGTCCTGGTCGACCCGGAAAACATTTCGGAGGCTGGGGCATCACGATTCCGCCCACAATGCGATCGTGATCAGCAGGTCATTGGATAATAAAAAGGTTCCGAAATTCGTCGTCGAGTATGTCGTCTACCACGAAATGCTGCACATAAAACACCCTACGAAACACAGAAACGGACGTCGATACAACCACACACCGGAATTCAAACACGACGAGGAAAAATTTATGTATTTTGATGAGGCTGAGGAATGGATCAGTAATAATGGCGGGTTTTTAAAGCGCTCGGCGAAAAAGCGTTGGTTTTAGGATTCATTCGCTAGTCGTCAAACTGTTCGAGCAAGGTTCCGATAAACCCAAAATCGGAGACATATCTTCGAACGATTCCTTTTCTATCAAAACTCGTTTTAATTAAAACCCTCGACGTTTCCTTTATTTGACCTGATTTGGGGGTTCCTAATACGCTTACGATCTTGCCTACTCGTCCGAAATCTCTATAGTAAGTCGACGCAGCAGAATTGCTTTTCACGACCGATCGAAACAGAGGCTCCATGCTGAAGTCTTTCTCTGTATGCTCCGGAGACAGTTTTCGCCGGCGGAAGATCTCAATACTTTTTTCTATACTCTTTAGATCGCCCAGTACAACAAATTCCTCAACAAAAGCAGCGGCAAAATTCCCGTCTTTTGATTTCCGCACATCCATAGTTTTCTGGTCGATCGGTAGATCAGCAAACTCTATTTCTTTGGACAGAGACATCTTTATCTCATCGGCATTAGCAGTTTTCGCAATGGCAATAAACTTCTCTCCTTCGGTATCCAACCGAGCGGTGACAATATTCGAACCGATCGCACTGAGAAACTTTTCGGCGTTCACTATTCCGTAAGGCGCAAGCAGCGAATTCGAATAGGCGGCGATCAATTTCCCGTTCAGCGGATCCGTATTTCTCGCGGTCACAAGCAACAAGCTACGGTAAGCGACCTGCGGGTTCTTCAGGTTATAGCGGGTCGCAGAAACCGTGTCGGGCGGAAGAAAATCGAATAACTTGGAATCGTCAGCGTTTGAATTAACCATGGTTTCGCTAAAAACATCTGCTACTTCCTTTTTGGCTCGGATGAAAAGCGTGTCTTCGACGCCATCCGCATCCGCCTCGGCGATCCATGTAATTTCCCTCGTAGTGTTTTTTAGAATCTGCGGCAATATCCTCGAGATAAATCCGCGGACATTTTCATCTTCCGACTGCCCAACGGCAACCGTCACGCCGGCAAGGTCGGCAATCTGTTTGATTCCCTCGCTCCCGATAAATCCGAATGCGAGGCTTCCCTTCCCTTTTTCGTATTCAGCGGACAATTCAGAGTTTTCCAGCAGGCTTTTCGATTCACCTCGCTTGGCCGAAAGACACTGTTTTAGTGATTTTTCGTCATTACCCAGAAATATCTGTGACCCCGACACCACGGCAAACGTTTTTCTTCCGTCGCTGGAGACCCACGTAAACCACTCCTGATCATTCTTTGAGGCGGCTTCCAAGCGAACATCCTCCCCATAGATCTTTCTGAAGAAGTTATTCAGAGTTCCATGGATCAACGAATCAAGCTGCCAACTCCACGCATGAGTTTCGGCAATCGCAACAAACTTCGGCTTAAAATTCAGGATCGATTGCGCATCAGTTATTTGTTTTTCACTTGTTTCAAAACCGGTCACTGCGATAGCGATCTGAAAGCCATTCACTACCGAAAAATCCAATGCGGATTCCGAATTTTGCCTGAATGCCTCATTTTCAGTAAGTGTGCGAAGCGTTTTGCCAAGGTCGTTTGTTTCGAGGTATATGATCGTCTCTTTAGGCGCAAATTTCCTTAAGTCGACGCTCGCCGCACCGCAGGACAAACTAATCAATGTTATCGACCCAAAAAGCAGAATCGGCAAGATCAGGCGATCAAAACGAATAAAACCGGTTGCAAAATCCGTACATTTCCGGCGATGCTTTTTTACTGATAAATATTGCATTCCCGAATCTTAAACACCCTTCGTTTATGGTAAAATTTCCTCAATTATGACGAATAAAATATACGCAGATAACATTTTACAGGGAAAAGTTGCGTTTGTAACCGGCGGTGGAACTGGAATTACCGGCGGGGTTGCCCGGGCGCTCTCCGAGCATGGTGCAAAAGTGGCTATTACCTCGCGGAAGCTCGAAAATCTCGAGCCTATGAAAAAGCTGATCGAAGATAACGGGGGTGAATGTTTTGCCGTAGCATCCGATGTCAGAGAATACGAAGCGGTTGAAAACGCTATAGACGAAACGGTCGGGCAATTTGGCAAAATCGACATTGTTGTGAACGGTGCCGCGGGAAATTTTCTGTGCAAGGCGAAGGAGCTTTCTTCAAATGGTTTTGGAACCGTAGTAGATATTGACACAAAAGGAACTTTCAACGTCTGCCGGGCGTCTTTTGAGCAGCTCAAAGAGAATAAGGGCCAGATCCTGAATATCTCGGCAACTCTTCATTATTTGGCAACACCCATGCAAATTCATGTTTCGGCTGCAAAAGCGGGAGTTGATGCGATCACCAGAAACTTATCGGTTGAATGGGGCAGATATGGTATTCGTGTAAACGGTATCGCGCCGGGACCGATCGAAGATACTGAAGGCATGAAACGGCTTCTGCCGCCTCAGTTGAAAGAAGCTCTTACAAAGAAGATTCCACTGCAGAGATTTGGCAGGATCGCCGATATAGAAAATTCAGCGATATTTTTATGCTCCGACGCGGCCGGCTACATAAACGGCGTAACTCTTGTCGTTGACGGCGGACATTGGCTCACCGGAACGGGATTGGGTTAAGAATGCTTTCAAGAATAATAATTTTTGGTTATTGCCTGGCGATCAGTATCTTCGCGTTTGGATGTGCTTCCTCTGGCTCAAAGGACGGCACAACGCCTGAAATGGCGAAAAGCGTTCTCAAGTTGAGGGGGTATGAAGTAAATGAAACAGGATTCTTCAAAGCCATCGCGAGGGAAGATGCATTAAGCGTTGCGGGTTTTCTGAATGCGGGAATTGATCCAAATTCAAAAAATGAAAAAGGCGAAACGGCATTGACCTATGCGCTCGAAAACCATGAAACGGATAAGATCGCCAGAATCCTGATCAGACGGGCCGATGTGAGCATGCAGGACGATCTTGGAAATTCGCCGCTGCATCTCGCGGTAGTAAAAGACAAGAGGAAAATATTCGATCTACTTATCGAAAAAGGCGCCTACGTAAATGTTACCGGGCGTGAAGGCAGAGTTAAAAACATCACACCGCTCTATGCAGCGGTGCTAAAACGACGTGAAGGCCAGGTTAAAAAATTATTAAAGAACGGCGCTGATCCCAATCTTGCTGACAATGAGGGCGCCTTTCCATTGATCGATGCCGTATTGCAAAAAGCGGCAAATTCCAATATCGTAAAAATGCTGTTGGAAAACGGAGCCCAGGTCAACAAGATAAATAACAATGGGGCGCCAGCGCTGGTTTACGCAGTTTCAAACCAGGACATCACGTCAGATGTCCGGCAAGAAATCGTTAAACTTCTACTTGAAAAGGGCGCGGATAAATCCATTAAACCAAACGATGGAAAAGACGCTCTTTTCTGGGCAAAAAAGATGAAAAACGAAAAAACCGTAGAATTGCTGGAATCAAAGTAAACTTTTTTCATGCTCGATTTCGTAATTTATTCTGAAAAAAGACTCTTCATTATTAATATTTGCGCGAAGAGTCTGACCTCTTGTTTTTCAATTTTGTCAGTCAAAGATCTAGTCCGCTTAAAATCCGAATCTGCCAAAATCGCAATTGCCAGGTCGAAGTTTTCTAACGGGGCGTCTTTCTGCATAAAGTCGATAAAATCGTAAGCATGTGAAGCTTGAAGCTCATTATCAATAACAAAACTCTTACTAACATCAATAAACTCAACAAGGCTAGAAGCCGCCTGGACAGTTGCATTAAGCCTAGCGATAGATTCCTCAAACATTTGAAAAGACTTTTCCGGTTCGGCAGCAGAATATCCTGCAATCAACGCCCAAACTTTTGCGTATTCTAAAAAGCTCTTTGGCTCGCGTGTTATGTTTCGGGCAGCTTGATCCAACAACCCCTTGCCTTTTGCCTTTCGCCCATACCGACTCAATCCAATGACGTATCTTGCAAGGTTATTGATATTCGCAATAGTTATAATATTTGGGTCGATTCTTTTGTCTGCCTCTTCGATGAACTCCGATACTTTGTCTTCAGGAATCCTTCTCCACCCAAAAAGCTTCAAATTCTCCTTAAACCGTTTCAACGATTCGGCTTCCAATCTTCGAGCTTTTTCCTCATCCGTTAATTGATTGGCCGTGTCTTTAACTGCAGCTAAGGCTGCAGCTTTTACTTTATCCATCGCACTTTTTATGGCTGAATCAATTTCACCATTGGCGTCGCAATCACAATCGGCTTTTTTCTTTTTTCTTTTTTCTTTTAGTTTGTCCTTAACTTTTTCGAAATTTCCAGGTGAATATTTTTTAATGTATCTGAGATAATCGTTTTGCCCATAGTTACTAAATTCCTTATCGCCCGCCAAAATTCTTCGTGCGAGTTCATCCGCAATGCGTTTAAGTGCGCTATCTGAAAAAGGCGATCTTTCTTTGTCGCTTACCATATCTGAAAAAAACGAATACCCAAACAACCGCCGAAAGTCGTAAAAATCGAAGTCTCCATTTCTGCTTTTTGATAAGATTTTATCGACGATTTCGTTCTCAAATTTTGCTGCAAGGACGCTATCTTTTTTGCGGATACTGCCAAGTGTTTCGACCAGTTCCCCACGGAATTTGACACCCAGCATTTTCCGCCCAATTCGAACGGCAACTTCAGCGGGCGCATCGCTAAGGGCTTCGATTATTTTTCGCTCGAGCCTAGTATCGTCATACACTGGAAAATATATATTTGAATCGGATTTTGTATTAACAAAAAAATCATATGAACGAGCGACATCACAGGTCAACATTTCGGAGACTAAAACTCTCCGAATTCCTTTGATTGAATCAAAAGTCCTGAAAAACGATTCAACATCTCCCCTGGTACTGCTTTTCAAACTGCCTTTGAATTTTTTGGTCTCGCGTTTCTCAGCATAAACGGCTTCCAACTTTTCATACCTGGCAACTAGTTTGCTAAAAAGTTTTTCACCCAAAACCTGGTCTTGCTGCCAAAGCATATTCGCGGCAATAGCTGAAAACACAAGTCGATTCTCTTCCGTGCGCAAGTTCCCAATTTGCTCCCGCACTTGTGAGATCATAGTCTTCTTCTGCTCATCCGTAAGCGCAGATACCGGATTAGGCTTAGCTTGCGGAAATACGGAGCTGGAGAGAATAAGCAATACGATGAGAAGGACGAGATAATATTTTTTCATAGTAGTTTTTAACCGATTCAAATTCCTTTTGATAATATCTTGTTTTCCTAAATTTCGTATAATGCAAGCATGCTTTTAGTCATCGACAATTACGATTCATTCACATATAACCTCGTTCAATATTTGGGCGAGCTAGGTGTTGATATGAAGATTTTTCGTAACGATGAGGTCACCATTGATGAGATTGAAAACGATCTAAAGCCCGATAAGATTCTTATCTCTCCGGGTCCTGGCACCCCAGATAAGGCCGGGATCTCGATCGACGTACTCAAAAACTTCTCAAAATCGATGCCTATTTTGGGAGTTTGCC
>JABDJV010000276.1 GCA_013003295.1 Pyrinomonadaceae bacterium
GTTGAAACCACATTACCGATTACCCTGGCTAGGATCATAATTTGAAAGTCCGGACAGTCGATGCAGTCTGGAAAGTCAGAAAGTCCAAGAAGGAGAGCAGCAAATTCCGCCAAGCATTAATTTTTCATCCTTTCTTGACTTCGTCATTAGACCGCCAAGACTTCACGACTGTCCTGACTAACTAGACTGTCTCGACTTTCCAGACTTATGCTTCTCCGTTAAAAATATGCGAGTCTGAATCGATAATCCCGACGATCGTGCAATCCGTTGGGGTTGCATCGCGTTTAAACGGAAAAGAGGCCTCTTTTCCCCGACACCAAAACACCAACTCCCCGATTCCGGCTCCGATCGCATCCAACGCAACCAGAGGCTTTCCGATCGGTTCGAGCTTTTCGGTCAAATTTTGAACGATCAAAATTTTTCGACCTTCGAGCGACTCATTCTTTACCGTGGAAACTACGTTTCCCACAACCCGCGCGATCTGCATTATTCCGCCTTTGTAAACTCGATGTTATCGATCACACCAACAATGGCCGTATCCACCGGACAATCCTTGTTCCCCTCGGCCATACGGGCAGATGATCCTCCGACGATCAGGACCTTTTCGTGAAACCCGGCACCGACCGTATCCACTGCGACAACGTAACCGTCAAGATCCTTTCCGTCAGGGCTGATCGGCTTGACGACAAGAAGCTTCTTGCCTTTCAAACGCTCATCCTTTTGGGTCGAGACCACTGTTCCGATAATTCTGGCTATTCTCATTAGTCATCAAGAGTAATAGGTAATTGGTAATAAGTAATTGGCTTTAGAAATTAAATCAACCAAATACCTATTACTAATTACCTATTACCGTTCTACCAAACCTACTTCAAACCTACCGGCAATGCGTCATCGACGCTGCCATGCGGACGCGGAATTACGTGTACACTTACCAGTTCGCCGACACGTCGTGCCGCCGACGCTCCCGCGTCGGTTGCCGCTTTAACCGCCGCAACATCGCCACGAACGATCGCCGTTACAAATCCTGCGCCGATCTTCTCGTACCCGACAAGGTGAACATTTGCCGCCTTGACCATCGCGTCAGACGCCTCGATCATGGCCACAAGTCCTTTTGTTTCAACCATTCCTAATGCTTCTTGCATTCAATTGTGCTCCTATTTCTTCCTTACTGATCTTTCTTCAAATTTACAGCGTTTTGCGATAAATCGCCAACTAAGAATGTATGTTTTCCATTCTCTGCGATTTTAGTTATCGTTTCCAAATATTGGATAAATTTAATATTGTCATCACCCTTCATCATTTCAGATGCGTTTTTCAAAGCCCTCGCAGCCGCGACCTGGGTTCGGGCATTCTCGAGATCGGCTTTTGCCCTGATCTTCGATTCCAGCGACTTCGACAAAAGATCCTGAATTGACTTAGGAAATGTCAGGTCACGCACCAGCAACCTGGTGAGTTCAACTCCGTATTCGCCTAGTTCCTTCTGAAGGTCCGCAGGAATATCGGGTAGAATCTCATTCCTTTTTTCGCTCAATTCCTCACTTTCGATTCCCGAAATTATTCTTCGCAAATGAACCTGCGAAAGATTATGAATCAATTGTTCAGCTTCCAAAAAGGGTTGATAGGAATTCTCAAAAACGTTGAAGTTTTCGACATATTTATCCGAATCACAGATCTTATACTGAACAAAAAATGAAAGTCTCAAAGCTATATTGTCCCGGGTCAGTACCTCCTGGTTGATCACGTTTTGAATTCGATCGGTAGTTGGCAATGTGATGATGTTCAGTACCCTTTTGAAATCAAAATAATCGTAGATCCCCGGTTCGAGTTTTTTTTCAAGCCGGTTCTTTCGGTACAAGTAACCTACCTCGTTCGGCGTTACGGAAAACCTCACCCGCCAAAATGCCCGTCTTTTTTCATTTTCTAAAAACTGATACATAACTTATATGTTTTTGGACCATCGGAAAGAAGGGAGCGCTTTGATTCGGGGAGGGTCAATTAAGAAAAGGCTTTTACGCCTGATCGGTATCCTTGACCCTGCAAACCGTTTCAATGCTCGTCATTTAAGACAGCTCCGATCTTTCCTTAAGCCCGTTTTGGATAGGTTTTCAGCCTAGGTTGTTTGTTACCACAACAAATGAGGAGTCGAACCTCTTCGGAATCTGCTCCGCAATACCCTGTAAATATGCAAATTCCGCGTTTATACAGGTGGCGGTTACAGCAATAATAATTGG
Organism: Pyrinomonadaceae bacterium; assembly: GCA_013003295.1. Taxonomy (GTDB): domain Bacteria; phylum Acidobacteriota; class Blastocatellia; order Pyrinomonadales; family Pyrinomonadaceae; genus Aridibacter. Next base: position 2,232 of record JABDJV010000276.1, read on the forward strand.
TTTTCTTTTTTTTGGCTAATCCCGAAGGGCCACGACTTGATTCAGTAGTTCGATCAATTCTTCCCGCGAAAAAGATATTTTCGCGCCATTGGAACCATCCTTAACTTCACAGGTTATTCCCATGTCGTGCAGATAGCCGCAGGATTGACAGCGGGCCGAATCGGTCAGGTAGCCCGCTTTCTCGCGTATGTTGATCAGTTTTTCGATGGCGTCCGATGGCAGATCATTTGCTCCGCCAAGGGTCTTTGCAAGAATGGCGATCTTTGCAGTGTGTTCGAGCGTTTCCATCCGGTCAAAGGCCTGCCATAGATCGTCTCCATACGCAACGGCCCCATGATTCGCCATCAAAAGTGCGTTGTGATGCTCGACATAGGGCTTCATCGCATCGGTAAGTTCATCGGTTGAAGGTGTGCCGTAATCCGTCAACGGGACGCACCCAAGAGTTAAAATAACTTCAGAAAGTATCGGCTTATCGATCGCTAATCCGGCGGCTGCAAATGCACTCCCATGTGGCGGATGTGCGTGGCACACTGCTTTTACATCCGGACGCATTTTGTATATCAGAATATGCATCGCGAGTTCGGAAGAGGCACGCCGGTCATTGAGTGCATTTCCATCGATGTCCGTTATCGCGAGCGATCCCTCAGTCATACGACCCTTTGAGGTCATCGTTGGAGAAGCCATTAAACGATCGCCATCCAAGCGAATACTAACGTTGCCGTCTGAACCCACAACGTAACTGCGGTCGTACATCAAACGCCCGACTTCAATAATGGTTTTACGCGCTTCCGATTCGTTCATGTAAACAGGAAACCACAGATTAACATAAACGAAGAAAATCTTCATTTGACGCTAATCTGTGGTCAGAAATTTATCCGCAGAAGCTACTATTTCTTCACTTTTGGCGGCGGTGGCGGGGCATCCGGAGCTACCGGCGGTGCAGGTGCCATCGGCGCTGGCGGCGGAACCAATTCCATCACCCGGTCAAACTCTCGTTCCACTTCCAGGATTTTTCGACGCTCTCGCTTGAGTCTTTTGTTTGCACGCTTGAGGCATCTGTTTTCTCTTTGCAAGCGATTATAATCACGATGCTTGCTGCTTTTCCAGCTCCGGTCAACCCGGACCGTCGGAGCTGAGATCGAAACGAAGAAACTGGCCACAAATACTCCCAAAACCAGCGCCGCAATAAATGGAACAATTCTTTTTACTACTTCTAAATAACGCATCTTCTCTCCCTCTTAAATTGCTGTGATACTACTCTATTCGAAATATTATACCAAATAGTTTCAAAAACCTTTTCAATCGACTCCATTTGAGCCGGCGGGCTGCGCAAGAAAGTACGACAGACTCTCCAGTGAGATCGTAAGATCCACCGATTTAAGCTTCACTCCCTCAATAACCTTTAAGGGCGCCGGCGCGAAATTCATAACGGCTTTGATCCCTGCTTTTGTTACCCGATCCAGAACATCCTGTGCATATGGCGCCGGAACCGCGATCACCGCTACATCTATCCTATCGCGTTTTGCGATCTTTCGGAAATTCTTTATGTCAAACACCTCGACATCACCAATTTTATCGCCGATCTTGCCGGCATCGCTATCAAATAGCGCGACAACGTCAAAATTCGTTTGGGTAAACCCATAATAGTTTGACAACGCCGTCCCCAAACGCCCGGCACCGATTATTCCGACACGGTGATTTTTGTCGAGCCCGAGAATGCTGCTTATTTGTTCGCGCAGATCCTCAATATAATAACCGACCCCGCGAACACCGAATTCGCCAAAACACGCGAGATCTTTGCGAATTTGAGCCGAATTCAAATGAAATCGGGTTGCCAGCTTTCGCGACGAGACCGTTCTTAATCCTTCATTCGAAAGCTCATCGAGGCATCGCAGGTAGACACTGAGGCGATTCGTTGTAAGTTCTGAGATCTTTTCAACTTTCATAGAGGTTGAGATGATTATAATCGAAAATCTGATATTGTGAAAAAGGTTGCAATCAAAAGATCCTGAAAACGGCTGGGATTGTTGCCCTACAAAACAATTTGAATTACAATTTGCGTTTCAAGTGTGAAACAATCATGATCGCATATCTTTCCGGCAAACTCATAGAAAAAGAGGCAAATTCGATCATCGTAGACGTGGGCGGGATCGGCTACGAAGCGATCATTTCGCTTTCTACATTTTATGAATTGGGAGAGATAAATTCGCCCGTCTCATTGCGAATCTACACTTACGTCAGGGAAGATACTCTTCAGCTCTTTGGATTTATCACGGCAAAGGAAAGATCACTTTTTCTCAAACTGATCACCGTTTCGGGAATCGGCCCAAAACTTGCTATCACGATGCTGTCCGGAATGGGTGCCGACGAGATAATCGTCGCGATCCGATCAGATAATTTAGTCGCGCTAACGTCGATCCCGGGTATTGGGAAAAAAACCGCCGAGCGTCTCGTAATCGAATTGCGCGACAAGATCGCGGAAATTGGCGGAGGCGACACATCCGCAAAACCAAATGTTAATATAAACGGAGATTCGGCGAGCAGCGAAATTTACGACGACACGCTTTCGGCCTTGATGAATCTTGGTTACCAGCAAAAGCCTGCGGCAAAAGCATTGAATAAGGCGATTAAGGATGACACCGAGATGTCTGTGCAGAAGCTCCTAAGGCGAAGCTTGCAGCTGCTAGCTAAAGGTTAAAATGAAGCGATTAACACTCATAGGTGTCTTTCTCCTAGTAGCAATGGTTAAAGTGTCGTTTGGCTGCTTCTTGGTTGTAAAACCGCTTGAAAAATTTGATTTATCGGAATTTGTTTTTATAGGAACGGTCATTGGCTACGTGGAAAATGATAAGGCTGATGGGGTGATCGTGAGGATAAAGGAAGAAGTTTACTTGGCTGAGCACTCAAAACTGGATTTCGAGGTGTATCCTTTTGGTCTTAGCGCAGACTGTTCAACTTTTGGTCTAACAAAATACACCTTGTCTAAGGCTTATCCAATCAACACTGAAGTTAGAGTTATTGCGAAAAAGTCGAAAGAGTTACTACAAGAAAATGGTCAGCGATTGCGGCTCGATATTTTACCTGGAAGCAGAGGTAGTATCGTTAAAAACTACGACAAGAAGCAAAGACGAATGACATCCCGAAATTCAGTTTTCGATTATCGTTCTTTCAAAACCAATTATGGAGATTCGAAAGCAAAGAGATCACTTCGCGAATTCGAGCTCAGGAAAGATTTACTCCGACTTTCAAATGCCGCAAATCAGCAACAAAGAACTGCCATTCTAGAGAGGCTCTTTTTTTATGCGATATCATGCTGTGGTAACCAGCTCGGATTTTACCCAGTCTATGAGACTTACTCTGCAAATAAAATTCAATTTGAGGGCTTCCGAGATCGTTTTGAGAAACTCACTTTGTCCGAAGATAATTACAAAATGCTCAAAGCAATCCGATATGTATCGCAAAAGCTTCAGGACTTAGGTTATGAGGAAAAGGAAATAGAAAAAGCGATAGGCGACGTGGTTGAAGAAGGTGGGGAAATCACGAAGGAAGCCTTGCTCAAAAAATCTATTGAAACATTGAGGAAGATCATTAAATAATCTGATGCCAAATGATATCCAAATAATCGATAACCGCGACGCTACCGTTTTTAGTGAAGAAGAGCGGCAGTTTGAGGCCTCCCTGCGCCCGACCCAGATCGATGAGTACATCGGTCAGAGGAAGATCAAAGACAACCTGCGAATCTACATGAAAGCTGCTTTGCAACGGCGCGAGGCACTTGATCACATTTTGATGACCGGTCCGCCCGGAACGGGTAAGACAACACTCGCCGGGATCACCTCAAACGAAATGGGGGCCGAATTTAAATCTACGGCGGCGCCGATCATCGAAAAAGCGGGTGATCTTGCCGCGCTCCTGACAAACCTGGAGGAAGGCGATGTGTTGTTTATCGACGAGATCCACCGGCTCAATCCGGCGATCGAAGAAATCCTTTACCCGGCAATGGAGGATTACAACCTCGACATAATGATCGGACAAGGAACCGCTGCCCGATCGATAAAATTAGAGCTTCCGAAGTTTACACTGGTTGGGGCGACAACCCGCCCGGGTTTAATAACTGCACCTCTTCGCGGACGATTCGGGATAATTTTTCACTTAGATTTCTATACCGTCGATGATCTGCAAACGATCGTCGAGCGCTCTGCCGACATTCTGGAAGTTGAGATTGAATCGAATGGAGCCACCGAGATCGCCCGGCGTTCGCGAGGAACACCGAGGATCGCAAACCGCCTTTTGCGGCGCGTCCGGGATTTTGCCGAGGTGGATTACGAAGGACACATTACCGAAGAAATCGCAAAGGACGCGCTAAACCGTATGGAAGTAGATGTTTTCGGTTTGGACGAGATAGATAGAAAGCTGCTGCTGACGATAATCGAAAAATTTGATGGCGGCCCGGTCGGGTTAGGCACGATCTCCGCATCGATAAACGAAGAAAAAGACTCGATAGAAGAGATTATCGAGCCTTATCTGATCCAAACCGGATTTTTAAATAGAACGCCTCGTGGACGGCTTGCCACGCGCCTTGCATACCAACATTTCGGTTTGGACAACTTACTCAAAAAAGAAACCGCACCAAATTTGTTCGACTAGTGATTAAGAAATATTGGTTTATCCTCGGGCTCTCCCGACAAATCGTGAACATCCGCAAATCCGGCGGATAAATTTCACAGATCACCTTCGTTTGCGCGTAGCCCGCATCTCAATCAAAAAAATGCGTTCGGCGGGGCATTTTCAAAAATCTCGGATCGGTTAGCTCAAACATTGACATCATGATCTTTAGCGGGCAAGCCCGCTTCTAAACCACCTTAGTTTTTTTTGGTCGTATTCTCTAGCGGGCAAGCCCGTCTCTAAAACATCTTAGTTTTTTTGGTCGTAATCTCTAGCGGGCAAGCCCGCCTCTAAACCACCTTAGTTTTTTTGGTCGTAATCTCTTGCGGGCAAGCCCGCTTCTAAACCAACTTAGTTTTTTTTTCGTATTCTCTTGCGGGCAAGCCTGCTTCTACACCATCTTAGTTTTTTTTTCGTATTCTCTAGCGGGCAAGCCTGCTTCTAAACCATCTTAGTTTTTTTTTCGTATTCTTTAGCGGGCAAGCCCGCTTCTAAACCATCTTCGGTCGAATATTTTCCAGTTTCCGGATAGCTCCTACTCTTTCGTTTCTTCGGTCGTCTCGCTCTTCACTTCAGCCTCCGCATCTGACGAATCGAGCAGTGTCGCGCTCGTCACCGTGTCCTCGCCATCCGTTCTGATCAGCATCACACCTTGGGCCGAACGCCCGGTTTCTCTCACATTTTCGACGCCGATACGGATCAGTTTGGCTTGTTTGGTAATAAGCATGATCTCTGAATCGTCTTCAACCGGGAAGGTTGCAACAACATTTCCGGTCTTCTCGGTCGTTTTCATATTTATAACGCCCTTGCCGCCACGCTTCGTAAGACGATATATGTCGACATCGGTCCGTTTTCCGAAACCCTTCTCGGATATGGTCAGGATCTTTTCTCCGCCATCGCCTGAAACAGCGCACATTCCGATCACGTAGTCGTCTTTGTTGAGCCTGATCCCGCGCACGCCCCGCGCCGAACGTCCCATCGGCCTGACGTCATTTTCATCGAATTTGATCGCCATTCCGCCGTGGGTCGCGATCAGGATCCTTCTCGTACCGTCGGTCGGAATGATCTCAAGAAGCTCATCATCGGAATCGATGTTGATCGCGTTTATCCCATTCACCCGTATGTGCTGATAAAGAGCAAGAGAAGTTTTCTTGATCGTGCCTTTTCGGGTCACCATGGTTACGTAAACATCTTCAGCAAAATCCCTGACCGGTAAGACACCGACCAGGCGGCGGGCCGAAGGAATACTGATCAAATTTACGATCGCTTTTCCGCGTGCGGAAGGCAGCGCATCAGGAATCTCGTGTACCCGCAGCTTGTAGACCTGTCCGTCGTCTGTGAATACCATCAAATAATCGTGCGTCGAGGCGACAAAAAGGTGCCTGACAAAGTCTTCATCTTTCGCAGTTGCACCAAAACGGCCTTTTCCGCCGCGGCTTTGCTTCGAATACGTAGCGATCGGCGTTCGCTTTACATAACCAGCTTTTGTGACGGTTATCGCTACCTCTTCGTCGGGAATCAGATCCTCAATGTTGAGCTCAACACCGGCGTCCACTATCACCGTTTTTCGTTCGTCACCGTAAGCTTTTTTTACTTCCTCAAGCTCATCGATGATCACCTGCCGGAGAACACTCTCATTGGTCAAGATATTCTCAAGTTCAGCGATAACTTTTATGATCGCTTCATACTCATCCAGGATCTTTTGCCGCTCAAGCGCGGAAAGCCTTCTGAGCTGCAGGTCAAGTATCGCCTGGGCCTGAATTTCGCTAAATTCAAGGCTGCCGATCACTTTTTCAAGTTTTGTCAAAAATTTATCGAGGCTTTGATCCGTCGGTACCCCGCGCCAATTTTTCTTGTCTTTGAGCTTTTCGAAATTCCCGGTAAGCCATTTTTTCGCTTCATCGACCGAGCTCGAGTTTCGAATCAGGGGAATAATGTAATCCAGCGCATCGATCGCCTTGTTCAAGCCCTCTAAAATGTGAGCCCTTGCCTGCGCTTTTTTGAGTTCGTATTCGGTTCGTCTGCGAACCACCTCGCGCCGAAAATCAACAAAGGCCTCAATGATCTGTTTCAGATTAAGAATCTTTGGCTGCCCGTCGACGATCGCAAGATTGATTATCCCAAACGAACTCTGAAGCGGAGTAAGCTTGAAAAGCTTGTTAAGTACTACTTGGGGAACCGCGTCGCGTTTTAATTCAACAACAACTCTCATTCCTTCGCGGCTCGATTCATCGCGAATCTCAGATATGCCTTCGAGTTTCTTAAGGTGAACGAGCTGCGCCATTTTCTCGATCAAACGTGCCTTATTAAGCTGATACGGAATTTCGGTGATGACGACCGCATTGCGCTCCTTTCTTCCACGGCCGATCAGATCGATATTTGCCTTCGCACGCATTTTCACGATGCCGCGTCCGGTTCTGTAAGCACGATGAATCTCTTCCCGCCCGTATATGAATCCACCGGTTGGGAAATCCGGCCCGGGGATAATTTCGATAAGTTCATCGATCGTGAGACCTGGGTTATTCAAAAGTGCGATACATCCGTCAACAACCTCGTTAAGGTTGTGCGGTGGGATCTTAGTCGCCATTCCCACGGCGATTCCCTCCGAACCGTTTACCAATAAATTTGGAATTCTTGTCGGCAAAACGACCGGCTCCGATAGAGACTCGTCATAATTCGGCTGAAAATCTACCGTCTCCTTTTCGATATCCGCAAGAATGTCGTTGGTCAGACGCTCCATACGGACTTCGGTATAACGCATCGCTGCTGCCGAATCTCCGTCGACGGAACCGAAATTTCCCTGTCCGTCTACAAGCGGATATCGCATTGAAAAATCTTGAGCAAGACGAACAACAGTGTCGTAAACCGCCGTATCGCCATGAGGGTGATATTTTCCGATGCAATCGCCAACCACGCGCGCAGATTTTTTATAGGGCTTGTTGTAGTAGTTTCCAAGCTCCTGCATCGCCCACAAGACTCGTCTGTGCACCGGCTTTAATCCATCCCTGACATCAGGCAGAGCGCGCCCAATGATAACGCTCATCGCGTAGTCGAGATAAGATCTTTTCATCTCATCTTCAATATTTATCTGATTCTTGTCCAAAGCGTCCATTTAGATTTCCCTATCTTGTTGATTTTATGATACTTACTGAGTTAATTCAGGAGGTTTGAATATGAAAAGTACTGCTCGTTTTAGTTCTCACTAAATATGTACACATTTTAACCTTAATCAGACCCGTACGCAACCGCTCAAACCCTTTTATTTATTATGTTTTATTAGGTTTTGGGGCTGAAAAAAATGCGCGAATATTTCGACGTTTTCGGTTCTTTATCTAAAAATTTGGAAACTGATAAAAAAGTGCAGCTAATTTCGTCTGAATCCCGATCTGTGGCTTGCAAATTCCGATTCAGCATTTAGTATTTGTTTGTGTCCAAAATCCCTGCCAAGAGAGACAAATATCCGCTCCCGATCGCGGTTGAAACGGTTCGCCTGATAAGTCTGGCAATCAGTAAAGTTTTCTGGCGGATCAAATTCCACAACACAAAAAATATTCCGAGGGATCTCGAGGGTGGATTATTGATCGCGCCCAATCATCAAACCTATCTAGACCCGATCTGGGTCTATCTTCCGATAAAAAGACGGCTTCGTTTTATGGCTTGGGACAAGGC